>JAKAWO010000246.1 GCA_021827255.1 Acidobacteriota bacterium
GGATTGGCACCTGAATGAGGATTTCCCGGGGAAACGAATCCGTTTTGAACCCGGTGAGGTTACGCCGGCATGGAATTTCATTAAGTAGCGCTCATCGCTTCGGCTTTTCAAGCACCGAGGCCACCGTGCGCAGAAGGCCCGGAAAATCGGAGAAGACGTTCTCGTGGCTGAGAGGGTAAAACAGCTTGTTAACGTAACGGCGGATGTGGCGATCCTCAATGGAGGTGACCCCGGTCCGCACATCAAAATTAACCGGCGGCAAGGGGAGCAGGTGTCGGTAAAGCCCCATGCGCCGCGCGCTGACGAGGCCGGGTGACACGCCCGCCGTCGGGCCGGGACTCAGCCTCGGCTCCGGGCTGGCGGCCTCCGCCAAACAATAGACCGCTCCGTTGCTGTTGATATCGTCGTATTTGCTATAGATGGGCTGAACCGACCAGACGTTGGGGCTGGTCGTCCCGGTAATAGACGCGGACTCACCATTGCAAATATCGCCGCACTCATCATACGTAGGACTATACCAGCCTGTGGGAAAGGCGGGGTCGGTGCACATCTCGGCGAATTCGTGACTCGTCACCAGCGTGCGGCGCTGTTCCTGAGTTTCCGCCAGGTTGAGGCTGCAACCGGAGCCGCCAGGGCATGAATTCTCAATACAAGCATCGTTCAGGGCTGGAATGACGGCATAGTAGAAGGGATTTCCGGCCGCCGTTGTGAAGAACCAGTGGTACCCAAATGCGTTGTCGCCGGAAGGCTCGCACATCACGATGCCGAAACTTGGGTCATTGACTTCCGTGTTCTCATCCAGATAAATCACCAGGACATTGGTCGTGTTGCCGGCGGGGGGTTCGGGAACAGCCCCGGCGTTGATCGCCTGCTGAATCGTGTTCTCGATGTCACTGTTGGCGAGCTGATTGGCCACGTTCGGGCAGAACGAGGTCTGCATGTAAAGCCCGGCGGCATTCGTGCCGGTGTTGCCCGAAGCCACGCCATACTGACTGAGGATGTTCATGAAGTTGCTGTTCACCAGGTCTTCGAGGAACTGGGTGAGCCGTCCAGCGGCCTCGAGGTGGGCAGGATCGCTCAACCAAAGCGAGCCCCAGAAACTGGCGTAGATGAACGGGCAGGTAATCACCGGTCCGCCGTTGTAAACAAAATCTGGAATTGCCGGCGCCAAGGGTCCAGCTTCGCCACGCTGAATGAGCGGTCTCGGTCGAGCCCCCACCCCACCGACTCGGCGCGTCCCTGTCGGCTGCTGTCCTCCTTGCCTTCTTATGGCCGAGGGGCGCGCTCCAACGCCTCCCACCTGGCGAGGATTGATCTTAGCCATGGTCGTTCTCCTCCTTTGCCGTGCGCGAGTTTGATCAGGGCTTATCTTTCACCGCCCCGGAAACGCTCGACGATGTTGGCAATCAGTTTGTTGATGTTGGCGTCGCCGGGAAGAGTTTGCCCCGCGCCCTTCAGGGCGGCGTTCATCGCTTGGACGGCTGCCCGCCCGGCATCGGCAGAAAGTTGCTTTTGCGCCATTAGCAACTCAAACCAGTACACGATGACCTGAACGCAGTAGTGCCAGCCAGAGTTGTAAAGCGCTATGCAGTAATCGTGGCAGCCACAGCACACCTCGACAATCGCAAAGTGGCTCGCGAAGTTGGATTGGTAAATGATCTCACCGCCCGGTACGGGCTTGGAGACTGGAAAGGGATTCACGATGGCGAACAAAATGTATTTCCCGGGCGGCACATCCTTGATTTCCACGTACCCGTGATCCACAGGAAACGGCCCGTACTCCTTCCCCGCCCGCACGACCGGGTTCCCGTGGCAATCCGCCAAGAAAACATACCATCCCGGATTCGGAAAGACGCCAGCGGGCGTCGAGTCCTGATTGCACGCATCCGCTACCGCTGAGAGATTTACCTTTAGAGTCGCCATTGCGCACCTCCTTGTGAAGATTGTCGGAACGACTCGTCAGCCCGGTCTGGCACCCTTCAGACTCAGTGCCTATCGAAATCTCGCTGCCTTGCAGCCAGGCCCTCCAGCAAGTCGCCAAGCTCGTGTTTACGCTCCTCAGCGCCCGATGCCAACCGCCGGGAGGTCGAGCTTTGCCCCGCCGAAGCATCCGGGCAAACCTAGACTTTTTAGCCTTGACATTCTGGCCGAGGGTAGATAGCATTAACTAAAGAACTTATAATTAACCTGATATAGGGCACGCTCATTGTTACGGCAATCTTGAAGCTCCACAGAACCCTGTGCCGGGCGAAGACTCAGTTCTGCAGTAAGTTCTGTTGGACGTGCTCGCCCAGGCGAGGTGAAAGGATTGGCTCATGTCGCGCAGCCCCTCCAAAAAGGCATTGACGGTTTGCTTTATCGAGCACAATCCCCTGGCGCTGGAGTACCTCCTCAGCATGGTTCGGAAGGATCCGTCCATCGAAGTGGAGGCGATGGAAGGCGGGGGCGTTCGGAGCCGAAAGGAATCGCCGTCGCGGCTTTTCATTATAGACAGTGGTGGCTTGCCGCTGCCGCTGAGCGAATGTCTGATGCGGCTTTGGCCCGAATACCCGGACGCCCGATACTTGGTCCTGAGCCACGAGTTGGCCAGGCGAGACTTGCTCCGGCTGCTCGGGTTTAAGATTGACGGCTTCCTTTCCTACCGCGAAGTGCCGCGCTCTCTGCTTGCGGCACTCCATTCAATAGCCGGCGGCAACATCTGGGTTCCCCGTGAGGTTCTGCGGGAATACGTCCACGGCGCCAGGCAAGCCCGCCAGAAGAATTCGCCCTTCACCGACCGCATGACCGCCCGAGAGATCCAAATCAGCGAGCTGATCGAGCGCCGCTTCTCGAACAAGGAAGTTGCCGACATTTTGCGCATTCAAGAGAGCACGGTGAAATTCCATCTTTCCAACATCTACTCCAAACTCCAGGTCGGCGGCCGTCATGGCCTTATTCGGGAGCGGCAAGGCCCTGTCGCCCTTCAAACCCTGCTCCCCAGCTTCGCCCGCTCGGCGGCGAAATCGTGAAACCTCGCTATTCACGGTTGGCGCGCTGCCTGGTGTACCGCTGGGGCTGTGCCCAAGGATGCAGGTGGAGTGATCTTCGCCGATCAACGCAACAACGGGCCGCTGGCATCCTGCGCCGAGGGGTGGCGGCGGGAATCAGGTGTCAATCTGGGCGCGCTGCAGGCGGTCGCTGTAGTCTATATAGACCGACTTCCACTCGGAGTAAAAATCCAGCGCCGCGGTCGAGGCTTCACGGTGGCCGTTGCCGGTCTGCTTCATGCCCCCGAAGGGGAGGTGAGTTTCCGCGCCGATGGTGGGCGCGTTCACATAGAAGATTCCTGTTTCGAGGTCGCGCATAGCTCGGAAGGCTTTGTTGACGTCTCGCGTGTAGATGGACGACGACAGACCGTAAAGTACGCCGTTAGCGATCTCGATGGCCTGGTCGAGGTGGTTGCAGGGGATCACGGAGACGACCGGGCCAAAGATTTCCTCATGCGCGATGCGCATTCCGGGTTCGCAGTCGGCGAAAACCGTCGGCGCATAGAACCAACCGCGGCCGAGCTCGCCCTCCGTCGCGCGGTGGCCGCCGCAAAGCAGTCGAGCGCCTTCCGTTTTGCCGATCTCGACATAGCCCTCGACCGCCCGGAGTTGCGCTTCGTTGATCAGAGGGCCGACTTGCACGGAGGGGTCGAGACCGTTGCCCAGCTTGAGCGAGGCCGCCCGCCGGACTAATCGCTCTGTAAACTCCCGATAGACGGCTTTATGAACGACGATGCGGCTGGAGGCGGTGCAGCGCTGGCCAGCGGTTCCAAAAGCGCCCCAGACGGCTCCATCCAAGGCCAGGTCGAGATTGGCATCCTCCATTACCAGGATGACGTTCTTGCCGCCCATTTCGAGGCAGAGGCGCTTAAAAGAACCGGCGCAGGCCTGAGCCACGTCGCGGCCGACTTCACAGGATCCCGTGAACGAGACGGCGCCCACGCCCGGCGAGCGCACCAGCGGAGCGCCGGCCTCCGGCCCGTAGCCGAACACCAGATTAACCACGCCCGGCGGCAAGCCGGATGCTTCAAGGATTTTGACCAGGTTCCAGGCGGAGAGCGGCGTGTCCTCGGCCGGCTTCAGCACCACGGTGTTGCCGCAGATGAGGGCCGGCATGATTTTCCACGCCGGGATGGCCATGGGAAAATTCCACGGCGTGATAAGTCCGCACACGCCGATGGGCGAGCGAACCGACATGCAGAATTTATTGGGCAGCTCGGACGTGGTGGTTTGCCCGAACAGCCGGCGGCCTTCGCCGGCCATGTAGAACGTCATGTCAATGGCCTCTTGAACGTCGCCGCGCGCCTCCTCGAGCACTTTGCCCATCTCGCGCGTCATGTCGCGAGCGAGCTCTTCCTTGCGGGCCGTCAGGAGTTGGGCGGCGCAAAAAAGGATTTCGCCGCGCTTGGGCGCCGGAACCAGCCGCCAGGTTTTGGAAGCCTCCGCGGCCGCTGCCACAGCGGCCACGACGTCCTTCGCCCCGGACCTCGGGAAGATTCCAAGGCGCTCGTGGCAGGCGGCAGGGTTGAGATTCTCGAAGGTTGCGCCCTCGGAAGGCTCAGCCCACCGGCCGCCCATGTAATTTTGGTAAACCGCGGGTGCGTTCATGTTGAGAGCCTCAAAAGGTGGCAACGCCGGCGGAGCTCAAAGGGCTCATCGGCCCGCCACGTCCGGTC
>JAKAWO010000247.1 GCA_021827255.1 Acidobacteriota bacterium
GCGTCATTGGCCTGCGCCCCCGGCTTCAACAGTTAACATGCTTTAAGTTTGGACGCAACGGCGCGGCGGTGAGGTTGCAGGGTTGAATGAGGATGGAGCGCGTAGGAGGGTAGCTGATGACGGTCCCATAAAGGCCATGCTGCCGTTGAGGTCCTCCGGAGCGAACCCGACAGGCGAGGTTGGGAGGGATGCATGATTCTTGGGCCCTTAAGGCTCGTCCTTAGCCATGATGCCGTCTCCATTCGGCGATTTGGCCGAGTGCTTTGCGGATATTCTGCAGCGAGTTGGCGAAGGAAAACCGCAAATAGCCTTCGCCCTGCGCGCCAAAGGCCGTGCCGGAAAGACACGCCACGCCAGCTTCAGTCAAAAGCGCGTCAGCCAGCGCGCGCGACGGGCGCCCGGTGCCCGTGATGTTGGGGAAGGCGTAAAAGGCGCCTGCAGGCTTTCGGCAGTGAAAACCGGGAATTTGGTTGAGGCCGGCCACAATCACTTCGCGCCGCTCTCGAAACTCGGCGAGCATGTTGTCCGCCGAGCTTTGGTCGCCGCGCAGGGCTTCGACGCCTGCGATTTGCGTAAACGTCGCCGTGCAGGAGTTGGAGTTGGTCATCAGAAGAGCTATCTGCTGGGCTAGGTCGGAACGCATCACGCCGTAGCCGAGCCGCCAGCCGGTCATGGCATAGGTTTTGGAAAAGCCGTCGAGCAAAATGGTCCGCTCCTTCATTCCCGGGAACTGAGCGATGCTGAGCGGCTCGCCTTCGTAGATGAGGCGGCTGTAAATCTCGTCCGAAAGAACGTACATATCGCGCTCAGCGAGCGCGGCTGCAAGGCGTTCAACCTCCGCCTGGCTCATGACGCCGCCGGTAGGATTTTGCGGCGAGTTGAGAATGATCAGGCTCGCGCGGTCGCTGAGCTTGCGGAGGATCTCGCCGACATCCACATCGAAGTCGCGCGCTTCCTGAAGCGAGTAAGGGACAGGCCGCGCGCCGACGAAACGGATCATGGATTCGTAAATGGGAAAGCCAGGATTCGGATAGAGCACGTCATCGCCGGGATCAACGAGCGCCAGGATGGAAAAAAACAGGATAGGCTTGGCGCCAGGGGTGATAATGACTTCGGAGCTATCCACGGAAATGCCGCGCCGCCGGGCGACGTCGTGAGCGACGGCTGCGCGAAGTTCGGGCGAGCCAGCCGGCGGGCCATAATGCGTATAACCTTGGTCGAGGGCCCGCTGGGCAGCGGCGATGATGTTGGGGGCGGTCGGGAAATCAGGCTCGCCGATCTCGAGATGGATGATCTCGCGCCCGTGCGCTTCGAGTTCACGAGCGCGGACCATGACCTCAAAGGCGCCTTCCGAACCCAGTTGCGACATGCGCTCAGCGAGTGATAATTGGAACATCGTGTGGCCCGCCTCCCAGCCTACTTCAAGAGTGAGTTGGTTTGGGTTTGATCCGACGGCTTCCATTGAATCCGCTCGGAAATGCAATCTTCCATCATCGTTAAGCCTAGGGCGAAGTCCACAAGAATTTGCCGGCTTCGCCGCTCCTGGAGCCGCCCCCGCAGGGCAATCGCTCTCCTTCTGTTCGTATCTGACCCTTGGGGACATCCCTTCGCCCCTCGGCTTATTTTACTGCCAATTTGGCCTGCCCGAGCAACTGCGCCGAAACCTTATGGCCGCCTTCCCACTGCGCACCGCAGCAGTAAAATTCTGAGCGGGCCGCCGGACATTTAATTGACAATGAGCGCTAACGACCGCTAGAATAGAAGCTTGAAATTAGTCTTATCGAGGCTCGTGTATGTACGCAATTTTCGCGACAGGGGGAAAGCAATATAAGGTGACGCCAGGCGATGTCGTCCGCGTGGAAAAGCTCCGGGGCGAGCCGGGCTCCGCGGTTGAGTTTAACCACGTTTTTGCGGTTCGCAAGCAAAGCCTCATGGTCGGGAACCCGGTCGTCGAGGGCGCCCGAGTCAAGGGCACGATTCTCTCCAACCTTCGAGCGGCGAAGGTCCGCGTGCTCAAGTACAAGCGGAAGAAGCAGTATCGCCGCACGATCGGTCACCGGCAGACTTTGAGCCGAGTCTTGATCAATGAGATTGTCATTCCCTAGGGCGGCGGATGGCTGTTTCCAAGGACAAGGATTGTTCCTATGGCGCACAAAAAAGGACTGGGAAGCTCGCGCAATGGGCGGGATTCCAACTCGCAGCGGCTCGGCGTGAAGCGCTTTGACGGGCAAATCGTCACGGGCGGCTCGATTCTCGTCCGCCAGCGCGGAACGCGGTTGAAGCCCGGCGAAAATGTTGGGATTGGCAAAGACGACACGCTTTATGCGAAAGTTCCCGGCGTGGTTCAGTTTGAGGATAAGGGGCGGATGGGACGGTTTGTAAGCGTTCTGGTCCGCTCAGAGAACTAGGCTACCGAGCGGTAGGGGTTGCGGTCCGTTGCAGCCTCCACCGCTCTTATTGTTTCAGCCGGGCGTGAAGGCGTGGCGGCGCCGGATGCGAAACCGCGATCCTTGGCGCCCTAGTGCGGTGAAGGGTGTTTGTTGACGAGGCCAAAATTCGGGTTTACGCGGGCCACGGAGGCAACGGCTGCGTGGCCTTTCGCCGCGAGAAGTTTGTTCCTCGGGGCGGGCCGAGCGGCGGCGATGGTGGGGCAGGCGGAAGCATCTATCTGGAAAGCGCCGAGCACCTTAACACGCTTCTCAAGTTCCGCTACAATCCTGAATTTCGGGCCGAGCGCGGCGGACACGGCGAGGGCTCAAACTGCCATGGCAGCGACGGAGGAGATCTGGTGATCACCGTGCCAGTGGGCACCCTCGCGCTGGACCCGGCGACGCGGGACAAGCTTTGGGATTTCACCGCGCCGGGGCAGCGATTCAGGGCGGCGCGCGGCGGTCGGGGCGGGCGAGGAAACGCGCGCTTCGCCACCTCAACCCATCAGGCGCCGCGGACTGCCGAGCCAGGCCAGCGAGGTGAAGAACGCGAGCTACTGCTCGAACTCAAGCTGTTGGCGGACGTGGGGCTTGTCGGCTTCCCGAACGTCGGCAAGTCCACGCTGATCTCACGGCTGAGCGCGGCGCGCCCCCGCGTGGCGGATTATCCTTTTACGACCCTTGAACCGTGTTTGGGAGTCGTGGCGCTGGACGATGAACGGTCGTTTGTGATGGCGGACATTCCGGGTCTTATCGCCAACGCTCACCAGGGGCGAGGACTGGGCGACCGCTTCCTGAAGCATGTGGAGCGAACGCGCTTACTCCTCCATCTGATTGATGTGGCGGAACATTCGGGACGCGATCCGGTGGAGGACTACGCGACGATCATGAAGGAGCTCGAGAGCTTCAACCCTCGGGTCGCCGCCAAGCCCATGCTCCTCGTCGCCTCGCGCGTGGACGCGACCGGCGATAGCGGGAGGCTGTTTGCGCTGAGGGAATTTTGCCACGGTCACGGAACCACGCTCTATGAGATTTCTGCCGTCACCGGCGAAGGTCTCGAGGAACTCAAGCGGGCGGTTTGGATGAAACTGGAAGAAATCCCAAAACTTTTCGCGGAGCCCGACGGCCCTCCCGCAACCGCGCCTATCCCAAATCTGTGAACATCGCAATTTTTGGCGGAACCTTTGATCCCATTCACTCCGGCCATCTGCGAGCGGCGGCCGCGGCGGCGCGGAAATTCCATCTGGACCAAATCCTGTTCGTCCCCACCGGACATCCGCCCCACAAAGCCTCGGGCCGGCTCACGCCCTTCGAGCACCGCTACGCGATGGTGGCCTTGGCGTGCGTGGGGCATGCGAACTTTGTCCCCTCTTTGCTGGAGGCGCCGTGTCCAGACCGGCGGCCTTCTTACTCCATCCAAACCGTTCAACGGGTTCGGCGGACGCTGGGGACTCGGGATCGGCTGTACTTCATCGTGGGGGCGGACGCGTTCCTCGACTTGCGGCACTGGAGGGATTATCGCCGACTCCTTGGCGCCGCCGATTTCATCGTCGTCTCACGGCCAGGATTCGATGCGGAGGACGTCGGTAAGGTTATTCCTGAAGATTTGTTATCGTCGAACGGCCAGCCGCGGCCCGACCAGGTCCAAATGCGGAGAAGCACGCTGCATATTCTGAAGGGAGTGCACGTCCCCGTGGCTTCGAGAGAAATTCGAGAGGGCGCCCGGAAAGGCCACTGGACCGCTGGCTGTGTGGCTCCGCTTGTGAAACAATACATCCGGAAGGAGGGATTGTACGGCTCTCGCCGGGTGGGCGGCGGACGATGAGGGGTTCGCATCTGAGAGAGGCGGTCACCGCCGCGCAAGGAAGAAAGGCCTTAGACCTTGAAATACTGAACCTGAGGGGGATCAGTTCTTTTACGGATTATTTTGTCATTTGCACCGCCACCTCCACACGGCACGCACAGGCGATTTCCGATGCGATCGCATCAACGCTGAGGAAAACCGGTGTCAATCCGGCGCACACGGAAGGTTACGGACAAGCCGAATGGATCTTGATGGATTACCTCGATTTTGTTGTCCATATTTTCACGGAGCGAGCCCGGCTGTTTTATGACCTCGAGCGCTTGTGGAAGACAGCCCCTCGTTTGCCCGCTCCCGAAGGGTAGTTTTGCCGGCCGTTGGCGCGCATTGAAGCTGTAGGAGAGCGCACGCAGG
>JAKAWO010000248.1:0-1923 GCA_021827255.1 Acidobacteriota bacterium
AATTGGGGTGGAGCAGATCTCACTGGCGGATACCGCCGGCGTGGCCACTCCAGAGGAGGTGGGCGAACTTTTCAAAGCCATGACGAAAGCGGCGCGTGGCGTCGAGCTAGGCGTTCACTTGCACAGTCGGCCGGAGGGCGCGGCAGAAAAAGTCCTGGCCGCTTACGAAGCCGGCTGCCGGCGGTTCGACTCGACGCTCACGGGGCTAGGCGGCTGTCCGTTTGCGGGCGACGAGTTGGTCGGCAACATCCCGACCGAGATCGTCGTCAGCTCGCTCGGCGCTCGCGGAGCCGAAACCGGCATCGAACCTTGGGCACTGCTCGCAGCGGTTGAAGCAACAAGGGACATTCGGAAGCAGTATCAACCGTAGGACCGCGCCATGCGGGCTCGGCCCTATCTCGGGCTTCCCAGTAGCGCTACATCCCGGGCGTCAACCTGAGCTCTCGAGGAGGCATAAAATGGCATATGAAACGATCCAACTTGACCAAGATCGTTACGTGGCGATGCTGACGCTCCACCGCCCCGAGCGGCGCAACGCCATCACCGACCAAATGGTGGACGAGTTGCACAACGCGCTCGATGAGATTCAGAAAGGACCGCTGCGGGTGGCGATCCTGACCGGCGCGGGGCCGGCATTTTGCGCTGGCATGGACCTCGGCTATTTGAAAGAGGCTTCCACGCGCTCGGTCGAGGAGGTCCGGCACGACGCGCGGAAAATCGCCCATTTGTTCAACCGCCTCTATGAGTTTCCCAAGCCGCTGGTGGCGGCCGTCCACGGCGCGGCGCTGGCCGGCGGATGCGGCGTGGCGACGCTGTGCGATTTCACCCTCGCGGACCCCGAGGCGCAGTTTGGCTACCCGGAGGTGCGGGTGGGCTTCATCCCCGCCATCGTCTCCGCGTTCGTGGTGCGGCAAGTGGGAGAAAAGCGAGCCCGGGACCTGTTGCTTTCCGGCCGCCTCCTCAGCGCCGAGGAAGCCCGTGCGCTCGGCCTGGTCACCGAAGTCGTCGCGGCGGCGAACCTAATGGCGCGAGCGCACGAGCTGGCCGCTTCTATCGCGGAGATGAGCCCCGCCGCGCTTTCGCACACTAAGCGGCTGCTGATCAGGGTGCAGGCGGCAGACCTCGAACGCGAAATTGATCTGGGCGTAGAGGCAAGCGCAGAGATGCGCGGGACGGCGGATTTCAGGGAAGGGGTTGCCGCTTTCCTTGAAAAGCGGAAGCCCGTCTGGACTGGCCGATAACCGCGCTTCCTGCCCGACTATGATAGATTCGTCCACGCCGAACCAGGAAGCCGCAGCGGCGAATCCGGCTTGGTCCAAGCGGGCCGCCCTGCGGCTGATTCAACGGGCCTGGGTGCTGACGGGGCGCGACCGCGCCGTGCGCCAGCGCCTCCGCGCGACGAGGCTCACCACGCGCTGGGCGCTGCGGGACTGGAGGCTGGAATGGACGGTCGGACTGGACCGCGGAACCGTGCGTTTTGGGCGGCGGCCGGCGCGACAGCCGGAGGTGATTTTTTCGTGGCCCTCGGCGGAGGAGTTTTTCCGGAATCTCGAGGCGGGCTGCGGGGATCGAGGGCTCGAAACGGAAGGCGATCCCCAGGCGCGCCGGGCGACCGAGTTCGTCCGTCGGATTTTCCTCGAAAGGCTGCGCCAGGTCATCCAGTATCCCTTTAATGACGAGGGCCAACGCCTAGCCTAGCGCGCAGCGCGAGGGGGGCGCGGCGATTCGATCGGGCGGGAGGTGGGATGGAAACATCACGATGGCATCTTACTCCGCTGCGAGTCCGCTACGCGGAGACGGACCAGATGGGCGTGGTGTACCACTCTCATTACTTCGTCTGGTTTGAGGTGGGCCGCGCCGAATGGTGCCGTCAGAGCGGCTTGGCATACCGCGACATGGAACGCGAGGGCGGGGTTTATCTGG
>JAKAWO010000248.1:1933-4641 GCA_021827255.1 Acidobacteriota bacterium
TGGTGGTGGCGGAAGCTCGCTGCCGCTACAAAGCGCCGGCCCGCTACGACGATGAAATTGAAGTCCGCACCTGCCTTCGCGCCAAGCGGAAACGGGTTCTGGTTTTCGGCTATGAAGTTTACCGGAAGTCCGACCAGACGCTGCTGGCTGAAGGGGAAACGACCCACGTCGTCGCGGGCCGCGATGGGCGTCCGCGCGCCTTGCCGGAGAAGTACCGCCGGTGGTTTGAGCACGGAGCGGCATGACCGGTCTGGTGGCGGGACGCGACAGGAAATTTGCTTGGCATGCCCTCAGTTTCCGCGACCATCATTACGAAGAACGAAGCCGGAAGCATCGAACGCGCCATCCGCTCGCTCGGCGCAGCGGATGAGATTGTGGTGGTGGATTGCGGTTCCACCGACGGGACGGTGGACGCGGCCAAGCGGCTGGGGGCGCGCGTCCTCGAACATCCCTGGGAAAGCTTTGCCTCGCAAAAGAACTTTGCCGCGGGCGAGGCCGGGCACGACTGGATTCTAAGCCTTGACGCCGACGAGGAGCTCAATCCGGATGCGCGGGATTTCCTGCGCGCCTGGAAAAGCTCCCTGCCGGGGGCGGCCGCCTATCGCCTGGCGCGCCGCGCTCGGTATTGTGGCCGGTGGATTCGGCATTCCGGCTGGTATCCCGACTGGAAAATCCGGCTTTACGACCGCCGCCGCGGGCGGTTTGAAGGCGCCTACGTCCACGAGTCCGTGGCGACCGACGGTCCCGTCGGCACGCTGCCGGGCGAGATTCTGCATTACACTTGCGATTCTCTGGCCGAGCATCGGTCGCGCATCGAGTTTTATACGGACCTCGCAGCCCGAGAGATGTTCGATCACAATGAGGGCGTCAGCGCCTTGGAGCGGCTAGTGATGCCGCCCTGGGGGTTCGTGAACGCCTACTTTCTGCGCCTGGGCGTGCTCGACGGCGCCGCCGGTTTTAACATTGCCCGGATGGCGGCGCGTTACGTCCGCCGCAAATACGACAAGCTCGAGGCCCTCCGAGCGCAGGCGGCGGGCCGCTGATGGCGCGCTCTCGCCATCTCGCCATCGTCCATGTGGACACGGGCCTCAGCCTGCGCGGCGGGCAACACCAGTTGCTGATGCTGGCGCGCGCGCTGTCGGCGCGCGGACACCGGCAGCTCATCGCCTGCGCGGAGAATTCGCCGCTCGCCTTCCGGGCGCGGGCGCAAGGCTTCGGCCTGTTTCCTTTGCCAGGGCACGATCTTGGCCACCTGCACGGGGCGCTGCTGCTGCGCGCCGAACTCAAAGACTTCCGGCGGGATATTCTCCATGCCCACGACGGCGTCGGCCAGACCGTCGCCTGGCTCGCTAGCGCCGGCGGGAAGGCCAAGCGCGTGGCCACACGGCGGGTGACGTTTGTGCCCTCGCGCCGTCTCGACTATCGCCTCAAGTACACCTACACGGCGGACGCGGTCATTGCGGTCTCGGAGTTTGTCCGGAGGCTGGTCATCGAATCGGGCGTGCCGGCGGCGAAGGTGGAGATGATTCCCGATGGCGCCGAGATTCCCTCGGCGCTGCCCGGCCAGGAAACGCGGCAGCGCGTCCGCGCCCAGTGGGGATTCAGCGAAGCGGATTTTGTGATGGGCCACGTCGGCGCGTTCACGCCCGAGAAAGGCCAGGACATCGCCGTTGAAGCGTTTTTCGAAGTGGCCGCCAAAATCCCCGAAGCGCGTCTGGTGCTGGCCGGAGAAGGCCACGAGTGCGCCGGCCGGCGCCTCGGCCCGAAGGCGGCGGACGCCAGGATTCGTATGCTGGGCCAACCGGAAAACCTCGCCGATTTCTTTGCGGCGCTGGATCTTTATCTCATGCCGTCGAGGTCGGAAGGGCTTGGTTCCTCGGCTCTGCTGGCGATGGCGCACGGGCTTCCCGTCGTGGCGGCGCGAGCGGGCGGCCTGCCGGAATTGGTCGAAGAGGGCAGGACCGGATGGCTGGCTGAGCGGGATTCGCCTCCCCGCCTCGCGGCGGCCATCGCCGAGGCGGCGAGCGACCCAGCTCGCCTTCGAGCCTTCGGCCAGAACGCGCGGCGCCGAGCGGAAGATTTTTCCACGGACAAAATGGCCGAGCGCACGGAGGCTTTATACTACAGGCTGCTCGGTGAAGGGACCGCACCCTTGTGACGCGCCTCATGGAACTCGCGCCGCAAATTTTTGTCGCGCTTTTCGGTTTGGCGCTGGGCAGTTTTCTCAACGTCTGTATCCATCGCTTGCCGACGGGCGAATCCATCTTCCTGCCCGGGTCGCATTGCCCCGCCTGCGGGCACCCGATCCGTTGGTATGACAATGTGCCCTTAGTGAGTTACGCACTCCTGCGCGGACGTTGCCGCGACTGCCGGGCGGGCATTTCCCTGCTTTACCCTTTCATTGAATTCCTCACCGCCGCGCTGCTGGTGGCCGATTTTTCCGAATACGGCTGGACGCCCGAGTTCATCAAGTGGGCGGTTTTCTCGCTCCTGATTCTAATCCTGATTTTTACCGACCTGCGCGACCGCCGCATTCCGCATGCCGTCACGCTTTCCGGCATGGCACTTGGCCTCCTGCTGAGCGGTTGGGTTCCGGTGGACAACCGCCCGCTCGGCGCGCTGCTCGCGCGGCTCGGATACTTTTGGCACGGACCGCTGCTCTCGGTGGCGGGCGCGCTGGCGGGCGCGCTTCTCGGCGGCGGTTTGTT
>JAKAWO010000249.1 GCA_021827255.1 Acidobacteriota bacterium
TGACGGCCGTCCGGCGTATAGGCTACGCGGCTGAAGTTATCACCGAGCCGGCCGAGCTGGCGCGCGCCTCCAAGCTGATTCTTCCCGGCCAAGGGCATTTTGGCGCGACGATGAAGCGTCTGCGCGAACGGGCCGCGCTTTCACCGTTGGCTCAAGCCATCACGGCCGGCAAGCCTTTCCTCGGCGTCTGCCTCGGCCTTCAGGTGCTGTTTGAATCGAGCGAAGAAGCCGCCGAGGAAGCTGGCTTGGGGTTGTTGCCCGGCCAAGTCCGCCGCTTCGAGGGCGTCTTCAAGGTTCCCCACGTCGGTTGGAGCCAACTGGAGATTCAGCGCCCGGAGGGAATTCTGCGCGGCGTCCCGAACGGCAGCTTTGTTTATTTCTGCCACTCTTATTACGCTCCGGTGACCCGGTCCACGAGCGCCGTCACGGAGTACGGCCAGGCCTTCAGCTCCGTGGTCGAAAAGGATTCGCTGGCCGCGGTGCAGTTTCACCCGGAAAAATCAGGCGAGGTGGGCCTGGAAGTCTTAAGAAACTTCCTGAAAGGCTAAACGGCCGGCTTTCGGAAAGCCGCGACGGTTTGCGGGGCGCGATGTCAGTCTTCGGCGCTCCGAAAGTGCCAGGCGATTTCAATGTTTGCGAAGCGCATCATCCCGTGCCTCGACTGCAAGGACGGCCGCGTGGTCAAGGGCGTGCAGTTCGTCAATTTGCGCGACGCGGGCGACCCGGGCGAGCTCGCCGAAACGTACAACCGCGAGGGCGCGGACGAGCTGGTGATGCTCGACATCTCAGCTTCCCGTGAGGGCCGGGCGACTCTTATGGACACGGTCAGCCAGGTGGCGAAGAAGCTCTTTATCCCGCTCACCGTGGGCGGCGGCGTGGGGTCGTTTGAAGACGCGCGCCGCTTGCTCTCAGCCGGGGCGGACAAGGTGGCCATCAACACCGCCGCGGTTGAGAATCCCCAGCTCGTCGCCGGCCTCGCTTCGAGTTTCGGCCGTCAGGCCATTGTGGTGGCGATCGATGCTCGAAAGCGCCAAACCCACGCCGCCGGCGCCGAGCCGCATTGGGAAGTGGTGGCCTACGGCGGCACGCGCCCCACCGGGCTCGATGCTCTGGAATGGGCGAAGCAGGCGGAAACCCTCGGGGCAGGAGAATTCCTCCTAACCTCGATGGATGCCGATGGCACCGAGCGGGGCTTTGATTGCGAGCTGACCCGAACGATTGCCGGCTCGGTCCGCATTCCCGTCATCGCCTCCGGTGGCGCCGGCCGCCTTGAACATTTTGCCCAGGTCTTTCTCGACGGCGCGGCCGACGCCGCTCTGGCGGCTTCGATTTTCCACTTCGGCCAGCACACCCTCCGAAGCCTCAAAACGTACCTCCGCTCGCAAGGGGTTTCGGTGAGGCTATGAGGGAACCGTTCGCCCTCCCTGAAGCCCTTTGCGGTCGTTGCGCCTTTGCGTGAAACGGGCCTTTTGTTTTTCATCGAACTTCTGACTTAGGACAAGAGGGGAAATATCTTTTTTAACCCTTCGACCTTCTCCTTATGATTATTCCATGTATTGATCTGATGGGCCGCAAGGTTGTTCAACTGATTCAAGGCCGGGAGAAATTTCTGGAGCTGCCGGACCCGCTGGGCGTGCTGGAGAAATTTTCGGATTACCCGGAGATTCAAGTGATTGACTTGGATGCCGCGATGGGCCGCGAGCCGCAGGCGGATATCATCGGTGAACTCTGCCAGCGCAAGCCCTGCCGCGTGGGCGGAGGCATCCGCAGCATTGACCGGGCACAACAGGCGATCGCCGCCGGCGCAAGAAAGGTCATCGTGGGCAGCGCGGCATTTACGCGGCAGGGCATTCACCATGAGTTTTTGCGCTCACTCGCCGCGGCGGTTCCTCGCCACCGAATCATGATCGGCGTGGATTGCCTTGGCGACCACGTGGCCATTCACGGCTGGCGGGAAACCCTGCCGCTCACCTCCACCGAAGTTCTGCCACAACTCGAGCCTTACGCCTCGGAGTTCCTCTGCACCTACATTGACGCGGAGGGCAAGCTCGAGGGCACCAGCCTCGATTGGTTCCGACGGTTGCGGTCGGCGACCCGCCTGCCCATCACCGCCGCCGGCGGCATCACTACCGACGAAGAGCTCCAAGCCCTCGATCGCCTCGGCATGAACGCCGCCCTCGGCATGGCCATCTACCGCAAGGTGTTTCCAGAACTGTTCCCTCGCTGAGAGGATGCCGCGGGAACGGACGTTCCGGAGACCTCATGTTCGGAAAGAATTTTATGCGGATTTTCGTTGCTCTTAACAAGCCAGGCGGAGCCAATCCTCCGGCAGGGTACAATCGCGAGTTCTATCAGGGTACTTCGATCGAGGCTGGCGAGAGCAATCCTTGCAGGGTTATTCGCAAGAACGAACTCAGGATGGGGTGCGGAAAGCAGGCGGTGCCACTCGCAGGGCACAACTCAGGGAGAAGTCTTCTTGCTGGCCTTTCTCTGCCGGTAAGCGGGAGGCGGCTGGCCGAGGCGCCGGTCCAGCACGGCGTGAGGAGGCAGCAAGCCCTTGAGGCGGACGACTTCGTCGCGGCGCAAGTATTGGTCGAGAGGAATTCCGCAAAGGTCCGCAATGAGGCAGACGGCGTCGGTGGTATTCAGGGGATAGAGGCTTTTGAGCTTTTTGGCCCGCAGCGATAGGGCCTGGCGCGTGATGCCGAGCTGGTCAAGCACCGCCCGGCGCAGCCTTCGATTGAGCACTCGGAGATCCTCCGTTGCGAGCCTCATTTGTCCTGGCTCGCGCTAAGGTAATCCTCGCGCGGCTGGGGTCAGTCCCGGCGCGCCAAGCCAGCATTCTAGGCCAGAAGGCCGCACGGGAAAGCGGAATTTTTCTTGCCGGGAACCTGTACCAGCCCGCGACGCGATGAGCGTACCACGACTGCGGTTCGGGGACAACCGGTGCGCACGGGAGGTGTGTCAAGCTGCTGGTGTAAAAAGTCGGTGCCAAGCCCAATGGTTTTGTGACGGTGGCATTTCACGCGGTGAGTAGAGCCCACGGTCCTTCACGGGACGATTAACCGAGGCTTCGCGGTCCTCCCTTGCCAGTCGCGCGACGGCTGAAGATTATTGGGGCAATGCGGTAGGGCGGGCGAGCTTGACGCCCCCAAAAGCGGCGTTCATAATGCGCGCATGCGAATCCAAAGAGCGGCCCTGCCGGGCGTTTTGCTCTTGATCGCAGCGGCCAGCTTGGGGACGGCAGCGGGCGGCGGACGGCGAGCTCCGAAGCCTTCACAGGCCGCAAGCGGGGCCGCCGGCAAGAAGAAGCGTTTCCAGTTGCGCGTGGAGCGGAACGTCGTGCAGGTGCGGGTGGGGGTGCTGAACTCGCGCGGCAAGCCGGTCCGTGGGCTCACTCGGGATGATTTTCTCCTGTTCGACAACGGCAAGCGGCAAGTCATCACGGGATTTTCGGTCCATGGCGTGCCTGCGCCTGGCGCGGCGGCTCCGACTTCTGCGGCTCCGAGCGCCAGGAACGCGCCGGCAATTCCTACCCATTTTGTGGCGCTTTACTTTGACGATCTGGTGATGCCGTTCTCGAACATCGTTTATACCCGCGATGCCGCCGAGCGCTTCCTCGAGACCGAGCTTCGGCCGGGCGACCGCGTTGGCATTTTCACATCTTCGGGGGTAGGCCAAGTGGACTTTACCGCCAACCGCAAGAAGCTGGACAAGGCGCTCGCGGGCTTGCGGCCTCGCTCGACCGAAGGTCCGCACGGGGTCGATTGCCCCGACCTTTCCGACTACGAGGCGTACCTGATTGACCAAGTCAATGAGCCGCAGGCTCTGGCAGTCGCGACGCAACAGGTAATCCTCTGCCAGTGCAACGGGAACGCCGAGATGTGCGGCATGATCGCACAGGCAATAGCCAAGGAGGCGGCGCGGACGCGCTGGAGCGAGGCGGACTACCAAGTACGCAATTCGCTGGGCGGGCTCGACCAACTGGTCGCGCGGCTGGCGCTGATGCCGGGGCGGCGGACCATCCTTTTCATCTCGCCGGGCTTTATGGAATTGAGCGAGCTGCAGGAGCTGAGCGCCATCATTGACCACGCGGTCCAGGAAGGCGTAGTGATCAACGGGCTCGATTCGCGCGGTCTGTGGGCGAGGATGCCCGGCGGCAACGTCAGCGAGCCCTCTGCCCCTCCCGCAGTCTTCGAGCAACTGGATCAAATGAAAGAAGCCGCCGACGAGGAGGATTCCGGTGTGCTGACGGAATTGGCGGACGGGACGGGCGGCATCTTCTTCCACAACAGCAACGACTACGACGCGGGATTTCGCGAGGCGGGAGGACTGCCGCAGCTTTCTTACGTGCTCTCGTTTTCGCCCTCCAACCTGAAAGACAACGGGCAATACCACCGCTTGAAAGTGGAACTGGCGGGCGCGGCAAGGCGGCGCGGAATAACTATCGAAGCGCGCAAGGGATATTTCGCGCCCAAGAAGGCTCCG
Source organism: Acidobacteriota bacterium (assembly GCA_021827255.1). Lineage (GTDB taxonomy): Bacteria > Acidobacteriota > Terriglobia > UBA7540 > UBA7540 > JAKCCV01. The sequence goes on from JAKAWO010000249.1 coordinate 4,489, forward strand.
ACGGCCGCCGTCCAGGCGGCCCAGGAAATTCACGATGCGGTCTTTTCACGACACGAGTCGCAGGGCCTGCCTTTGCAAGTGACGACCCGGTTCGCGAGATTGGCGCCCGGAAAAGCCAACC
>JAKAWO010000250.1 GCA_021827255.1 Acidobacteriota bacterium
ATTTTGCCGTCAATGCCCACCGCATGCGCTATCCCGTCTTCCCGCCTCAGCATCTGTTCGGGGGCTTCGGGGTCGTCGAGGCGGGTTGCAAAACCCGCCTCGGCAGTCGCCTGAAGCGCTCGGGAAGGTTCTGGAGAGTCCTAGGGGTCAATGCCATCATCGCCCTGCGCTGCCATCGCTTGAGCGGGAAATTTAAGGATTACTGGGAAAACCGCCGCGCCCGTGCCGCCTGACTCTCACGAATTTGTCGCGCACCCGCCGTGCCGTTTCAGGTGACAGCCCTTCAGCAGCTAGGCAAGCGACTTCGCTCCTTATTCCATGTCCTTTACTTGATTTTCAACGAGGGTTACACGTGGAGCGCCGGCCCTCAGTCGCAGCGGCTGGCGCTCACGCGCGAGGCGGCCGGGCGTTGCAGGCGCTGGTGGGGATCGAGCGCTTTCCCGCCCATGACACGATTCGGAATCTGTTCAAACGGTTTCGCCAGCGGCGGGGGGTTGAGTTTTTCGAGGCCCTATGGGCTTGGCAACTGGAGCGGCTGCCGGAGCGCGAGCGGCGCTTGGCGGTGATCCGCGAACGGGTGGGCGAAGTAAAACACTCGCGGGGGCGGAAACTGCTGGAAGTACCGGGCTACACGTTTCGCATCCTGGTGACCAGCCGTGAGGATCGGTCCGAAGACCTCCGCCGCGACTACAACCGGCGGGCCGATGTGGAGAAGCGGATCGCGGAGCTGAGATACGACTTGGCCGACGACTACGGCCTGCACGAGCTGTTCGCCCCCGAGGCCGCCCTCTGCGCCATCCTGATGCTATTCAACCGGCTGGCGGAATTCCAGCGCGCCCTCGGGATGCCCCGTTATCGGGAGCCGGTCAGCTTGCGCGTCGAGGTGTTCCTGTGCGGAGCGATTTTGGGCCGAGCCGGGCATCGCACGGCGCTGCACGTGTCCTCGGCCTGGGGAGGTCTTGAACGCCGTAACGCCTTGTTCGACAGCCTGTTGACTTACTTCATTCCAACTTCGCCGAAGTTGAACCTTGAACCGTCAACCTGAGGGACACTGGCCCGTGCCGAAGGTCCTATTTCGAGCAAACATCAGGCTTCAACTTCGGAATCCGGGATGAGTGCGCGTCAATCCCACTGGACAAGCTGCACGGCTGAAGAGCGAGCGCCGCGCTACAGGCCGGCGAAGCGCTCGCCGATCTTCCGGGACGCGGCATAAATTCCGGCGAGCGGGACGAAACCCGCAATCTTGAGCCGGCCAATGGACGCCAGACCGGCGCTGGCCATGCAGCCGCACTCGGAGCAGACTGGACGGCCGCCGAACTGGCACGGCGTGACGCGCGTTGAGAGGTCGGCGGAAAAGCAGGCCGTCATTTGAGAGAAGATGCACTCCTGGGGAGAAGCCGGCGGGCGCAGATACGTCTCCAGCACGCCCTCGGGAATGTCCACCTTGGGAAAGCGTCGGCCGATGAGGTCGAGCTCGGCGACGACGCGGGCGCGGTCGGGCGGCGTCAATCTTTCCTCGCTGACTTCACCTTGCTGTGGCGTGTAGAGGCTGAACCAGATTTTGCGCACTTCGTCGCGCCCCGACCAGAAAGCGGCGAACTCATCCAGATAACCGGGGCGTCGGACTTGCTGCCGGGTCACGGTGCAGTGGACGATAAGCGAGTGTCCGGCGATGTGCTTGAGGATTCGCTCGTAGGTGGCGGGAGCGCGGCGGCGATCGTGCTCCGGCTGAAGGCCGTCAATCGAAACCACTAAGTGCAGATTGGGCAAATCCTTCCAGGCAAGCGGAATGGGCCGGACGGCGCTCGTCACCAGTTGAACCTCAACACCCATCTCAGCCAGTTTGGGAAGCAGAATTTCCAGCTCGCGGCAGCGGACCAGCGGCTCGCCGCCGACGATGGAAAGAAACACCGGGCGGTGGCGGCGAACCAGCGCCAGCACGCCGTTGATGAGCGCCTCGCCTTTGTAATCGCCAAGCTGCGCGAGCGAACCCGCCGCGCCCAAGTGCTCCGGCTCGTAGGCGTAACAGCCCGGGCAATGCAGCGGACATTCGCGGGTGATTTCAATTGAAAGCAGCGGCCGGTGACCGCCGAGGATTCTTCCCCAGGCCTTGACAACGTGCGAGACCGTTCCGTTCCCGGAATTCATGTTTTCTCCCTTGCGAAAGGCCCTGCAAACTTAGCGATGCGCCTGCACCCTTAGCTTATCCTGGCGGCCCGGAACGCTCAGCTATTATTTATTATTTACAGCAACCCGGCATCCGTCGTCCGTTTCTCAAACCTTCCGAAGCGCAACGCAAGCGTAGGCAGCACCAGAAGGTTGAGCGCGGTTGAAGTCACCAGCCCACCGAGAATGACGATGGCCATGGGGCCTTCGATCTCGCGGCCAGGGTCGCCGGTGCCGAGAGCAAGCGGCAACAAGCCCAAGCCGGTGACTGTGGCCGTCATCAAGATCGGCGCCAAGCGCTCCGAGGCGCCGCGCAGCGCTGCTTCGAGACCCCACGGCACGCCCTCCACAGAAACCAGATGCTCATAGTGCGAGATGAGCATAATCGAATTGCGCAGTGTAATGCCAAACAGCGTGATGAAGCCGATCAGCGATCCGAGCGAAAGCGAGCGGTTGGTGGCGAACGCCGCGAGCACGCCGCCCACCAGCGCGAAGGGCAGGTTGACGAGCACCAGCACCAGGTTTCGCCAATTCATCATCACGACGGAAAGCAAGAGGACAATCAGCAGCGCCGCCAACAGCGAGTGGACCTCCAGTTCGCGCCGCGAGCGCGCTTGCGCTTCCGCCGTGCCGCTGAAGTTAAAGTAGGTGTCGGCCGGCAGCCTGACCTTGGCCGAAAGCTCGCGCCGAGCCTGCCGGATAAAAGAATTCAGACTGCGGCCAGAAACGTTGAGCGTCACGGCCTGCACTCTTCGGGCGCCTTCGTGCAGGATGACGTAACGGCCGGCGCGCTCGTAAACGTCGGCGAGCTGGCCGAGCGGAACGTAATTTCCCGCCGGACTCTGAAGCGGCAACTCGGCCACCTCAGCGGGATTTTGGCGTTTTCGCGGGTCGAGCACCACATTGACGTTAAAAACCTCGTTGCCTTGATACACCTGGCCCACATTGAGTCCACCAAACGCCGTTTGAATGGCGTTCAGCACGGAAACCGGCTCGAAGCCCCAGCGCGCGAGCGCGGCGGGACGCAGGCGAATGACCATCTGCGGCGTGCCGGGCGGCGATTGAATCTGGACGGCGTGGGCGCCGGGAATCGAGCGGAGCACTTGAGCCACCTGCTGCGCCTTAAGGTCGAGAACACTCAGATGCGGCCCGTAAAGGTTCAGCACGACGGCGGAGGTATAGCCCGAGAAGATCTCCTCCATCCTCTCCTTCAGAAACGTGTTCACGGTAAACGTGATACCCGGAAATCCCTTGAGCGCCTGGTGAATGCCCTCGAGCGCCATCGCATTCTGCCGGCCGTTGAGATGCGGCTGGAGGGCCACGTCAATTTCGCTCTGATAGGGGCCGCGGGTGGAGGCGAGGTTGGCGCGGCCGGCCTTATCCCCAACGGTTGCGACGTAGGGCGACTTGAGCAGCGCCACGGCGACTTGGCGGCCGAGGCGAAGCGAATCTCCAAGCGAGCTGCCCGGCAAGCCGATCATGTGAACAATGTACTCGTCCTCATGGAAGTGGGGCAGAAAAGTGGAGCGAAACGATGGCAGCACGAACAGCCCGGCGACTGTCAGCGTCGCGACGCCCGCGATGACCAGCGCCGGAACGCGCTCCACCCATAGCAGTAGATGGCGGTAACCGGCCTTGAGCCAACGCACCAAGGGAGGTTCTTGCTTGGCCAGCGTTTGTTGGCCGAGCAGCGCCAGGCAGAGCGCGGGCGTAACGGTCAGTGCCACCAACAAGGAAGCCAGGACGGAAAAGATGTAGGCGAGACCGAGCGGGCGGAAAAGCGCGCCGGGAATGCCGCTCATCATGAGGATGGGGACGAAAACCAGCACGACGGCGAACGTGGCATAGACGACGGCGCTGCGCACCTCGATCGAGGCGTCAAAAATTACGCGAATCGCCGGGCGGGGATTTTCCGCGTGGCGATTTTCACGCAGGCGGCGAAGGATATTTTCCACGTCAATCACAGCGTCGTCCACCACCTCGCCGATAGCGATGGCGAGGCCGCCGAGCGTCATGGTGTTCAGCGTGAAACCCATCCGCTCCATGGCCGTGATCGCGGCGAGGAGCGAGAGCGGAATGGCGGTGCAGGAAATCGCCGCTGTCCGGAAATCAAAAAGAAAGAGAAAGATGACGACGACCACCAGAACCCCGCCGACAGTGAGCGAGGAACGGATGTTCGCAAGCGCGGCCTCGATAAACGTCGCCGGACGGAAAATCGTATCGTCCAGGCGAATGCCCTGGCGATGAAGCGCCGGGCGGAGGCGGTTGAGCACCTGATCGATCCGGTCGGTCACGGCGAGGGTGTTCGCACCATACTGCTCATTTACTTTCAGAATGACGCCTGGCTTTCTATCCACCAGCGCGGCCCCAATGGGCGGCCGGGGACCTTCGACGACATGGGCCACC
>JAKAWO010000251.1 GCA_021827255.1 Acidobacteriota bacterium
AGCCCGCAAATCCTCACTGCGTTGCAATGAAGATCGTTTTTGATGATCTCAAGCTCGCGATGGACTACTCGCGGGTCAAACCTAGGGCGCCAGTTGAATCCCATCACTCGCCCCACATCGTAACTAACTCCCCTGATTCTCACGATCCCTCCCGCCGCGTCATGAGAGAGCCGCAGTGCGTGGCCTGCTCTGGTCGCCCTCTGCGGTGCGCCGTCCCGGCGCGCCGTCGCCCTTTGGGCAGCGCTCGACCGGTTTCGTTTTCCTCCCCGGCTTACACCTCGATTTTTGAAAACCGCCACGCTCCGATGCACAGGAGTGTGATGGAAGCGCCCACAAGCACAGCCGCGTCCGTCGCCATATGGAAGTGCGATGCACCGATCAGCGCGCCGCGCAAGCCATCCACGCCGTACGTCAGCGGATCGGCGGCGGCCACGAGCGCCAGCGCCCTGGACAATCCATGCAAAGGGAACAGCGCGCCTGAAAAGAAGAAAATCCGCATCACCAGAAAGCTCATAATCAACTGGAATCCCTGCATGTCCTGCAGCCCCGATCCGATGGCCACGCCCAGCGCCACAAACGGCGTCGCAATCAGCGCCATAAACGCGAGGCCAAGCGGCAAGGCCCCCAGTCCCGCCGGCCGGAAGCCGGCAATCAGGCAGGCGATGATCATCAGGATGCCTTGCAGCATCGCTACGGTCGCCCCGCCCAGCGAGCGGCCCACCACGATCGCCAATCGCGGCACCGGCGCGACCAAGGTTTCCTTCAGAAACCCGAATTGCCGGTCCCATAAGAGCGCGATGCCGGAAAACATGGCGGCAAAAAGCACCACCATCCCAATCACGCCTGGGGCGACGAATTGCAGATAGCTTCCTTCCCCCGCCCGCCGGAACACCGGCCCGAGCCCAAAGCCCAGCGCCAGCAGATAAAGGGTCGGCTGCGCGAGCGACGCCACCAGTTGCGACCGCGACCGCGTGTACCGCTTCAGCTCCCGCAGCCAGAGAATGTAAATTGCATCCATCGCTTATCGCCTCCACATTTTCGCAAAAGCGCGCATTTGCGCGGCCGGGTCCGCGGCTTCATCGCGAATCGAGGTTCCCGTGAGGGCGAGAAAGGCGTCTTCGAGCGTCGCCGTTCCCGTCCGCGCTTTCAATTCTTCCGATGATCCGATGGCCACGATCCTGCCGTGATCGATCACCGCAAGGCGCCGCGCCACGCGGTCAGCTTCTTCCATGTAGTGCGTGGTCAGGAAAACCGTCACCTGCTCGGTTTCGTTCATACGCTTCACGTGCGTCCACATCTGGTTGCGGCTCTGCGGATCGAGCCCCAGGGTCGGCTCGTCGAGAAAAAGGATTTTGGGCGTGTGCAGCAATCCGCGCGCGATTTCGAGGCGCCTTCGCATGCCGCCGGAAAATTTCTTCACCAGATCGTTGCGCCGCTCCCACAGCTCGAAGAGCTTCAGGAGCATTTCGATTCGCTCGCGCCGCGCGTGGCGCGGCGCGTGATAGAGGACCGCATGGTATTGCATGTTCTCCCATGCCGTCAGCTCCTGGTCGAGGCTCGGGTCCTGGAAGACGATGCCGAAGTGCTTGCGCGCTTCTTCTTTGTGCCGGGCAGGATTGAGCCCGTTCAATTCCACACTTCCGGCAGTGGGTTCGAGCAGCGTGGTCAGCATGCGGATGGTCGTCGTTTTGCCCGCGCCGTTCGGCCCGAGAAAGGCGAAAATTTCGCCCTGCCGCACTTCGAAGGAACGGATTCGCGCCCAAAACCCATTCCAATTGCCGATAGGCCAAGTCGGCATAAGGCCGGCCTTTATCGCCGCCCAGGCGCGCGAACTTGCCTAGCATCAACGCCATCGAAAAAAGATGCGAGGTTGTGCCCAGCCACCAGTAACTTTCTCGCACCGGCATGAAATAGCGGTAAGTGAGATCGCCGGAGAGGCGGCGGTAAGTATCCGGCGTCGGCGATCCGATATAAAGGCCGACAGGGATCAATCGAAATACATTTCGCTCCGAGAGCGGCACGATGTATTCGTCCACGTACAATTTCAGGGCGTCAAGCCACTTGGACCGCTCCGGGGCATCCACAAACGTTTCGTAAAGCCCAATCATCGCCAGCGCCGGCATGCTCGAATCTACGGTGCGCCGAATGGGGTCCTGCTGCACAAACGGTTTGCCGTTCTCAGTCCAGAAACCCCGAATCAGCCGTTGATTGGCGATAAACGACCGATTCTGGCGGCGCAACAGCTCTTGGCCAAGCTCGATCACCTTATGGCGATGGGCAGGCGCCTGGGTCGCGCGATACAATTCACAATCGCTGAAGTCCGCGGTGAGGAAGGTTCCGAGATCGGAATTGACTCGCGTCAGTGAACGCGTGATTTGCAAAGGGACGCGATCGAGCGCTGCAAGGTGGTAGTGAGTGGGCAACGGTTCGGCGCCCCATCTCGCGATAAGAATCTTCTTTGCCCCTGGCTTAAAACCAACATGGCACAAAGCAACGGTGTCCGATGGGGCCGCTGTCATCTTCTCAACCGGCGACTCGACGCGAGGATGTTGCCGAAGATACCGCAGGCGTGGGCTCTGATTTTGCCCGGACGGTTCGCGACCCGCTTCGGCCATGAGTGGCAGCGCTGAAGCGGTTGCCAAGAAGGTTCTTCGATCCATATATTCCCTCCGTTGCTTTGAGCCTGATCTATTGAGAGGACATCGTCACGCCGCAGAAATGCGAGGACCCGGCCGGCGTCTCGATCTTGGGGATTCTTTGACGATGACGGGGCGACTGGCGTGCGTGGCTGCCGCAAAGGAAAAGAGAACGACAGCAGCCATCAAGGGATGAGCAAACTCGTCAGCGCGTCCCTGCACGATGTCCACCAGGGTCCATCATTTCATCATTAAACACAAATAAACCGACGAGTACAGCCCCTTGCCACGCCTTTGTCGGCCAGGGTAAGCTGACTCGAGAGTTTCCTCCATGAGCAAAGTGGTGGGCGTGATTCCGGCGCGGCTTCAATCCACACGCCTGGCGCGCAAGGCCTTGAGGCTGATTGACGGGCAGCCGATGATCGTCTGGGTGTACCGCCGTGCGCGGCAGTCGGCGCGCTTCGACCGCCTGCTGGTGGCGACGGACTCCGAGGAGGTCGCCGCCTGTTGCCGGCAGTTCCAAATTCCCGCCCAGATGACATCTTCCTCCCATCGCTCCGGGACCGATCGCCTTATCGAGGTGGCAAGCCGCGAGCCGGCGGACGTTTACATCAACCTACAGGGCGACGAGCCGATGGTGACTCAAGCTCACATCGAACTTCTGCTGGAGCCTTTTCGCCAAGCAAGCTCGGTCGCCGTCACGACGCTAAAAGTAGCGATCTCCCCTGAAGAGGCGCAAAATCCCAATAACGTTAAGGTGGTCACCGACGCAGCGGGCCATGCTCTTTATTTCTCTCGCTGGCCCATCCCTTATGACCGCGACGGCTCAGGCCAGGCGCGTTACTTTAAGCACCTCGGCCTTTATGGTTACAGCCGCGGCGCGCTCGAAGCCTTCTCGGGCTTGCCTCCCAGCCGCCTGGAGGTCGCTGAACAGCTCGAGCAGCTACGTTTCCTTGAAAACGGAATTCCCATCACCTTGACGGAAACCTGCGAGGACACCATCGGCGTGGACGCAGAAGAAGACTTGAAAAGGGTTGAGGAGTTCTTCCGCCGCACAGGCCAAACCCTTCCCGAAGCGTGAGCGCGCCCTGGGAGACCTCCGGGGTTCAAGCCCCCGTCGAAGCTGAATCTTACTTTATCCCACAAAGTACTTGACAACGCATAGCACTTGCGATATGCATGGCGCATGGCCTCGATTCACCCTCTGCGGCGTCCGGCGGAACAGGCCCCTGTGGCACTCGATCTCCGCGCCATGGACAACCTTCGCTACATCCGCGAGACGATGGAGGGAGCGGCCTCGTTTACGGCCGTGCCGGGCTGGGGCGGAGTGCTGATCGGCTGCACGGCCATTGCGGCGTCCGTCATCGCCTCACGCCAGCCGACGGCCGAGCTCTGGCTCGCTACCTGGGTGATCTCGGCTGCGATCTCCGCGCTGATTGGCAGCGCGGCGATGGTGCGCAAGGCGCGCAGGGCCGACACATCCATCCTTTCGCGCCCCAGCCGCAAGTTTGTCCTCAGTCTCTCGCCGCCACTCGTGGCTGGAGCCTTGCTGACCTTTGCCCTTTATCACGCCGGCGCTACCGCGGTTCTCCCCGGCCTGTGGTTGATTCTGTACGGCGCCGGCGTTGTGACCGGCGGAGCCTTCTCCGTTCGAGTGGTTCCGGCGATGGGCGTAGCCTTCATGCTGCTCGGAACGGCCGCCCTTTTTTCGCCCGCCGCGTGGGGAAATGTTTTCATGGCCGCTGGTTTTGGCGGCCTGCATCTCATTTTTGGCGCGATGATCGCCTGGAGGCACGGTGGCTAAGACTCGCCCGTTTGCGCGCAGCCCGCGCGAAGAAGTTCTCGAAGTGGTCTCCGCTACCGCGGCGCCGGAGACGGCGCGGGCAGCCCGCGCCGCTCGGCTC
>JAKAWO010000252.1 GCA_021827255.1 Acidobacteriota bacterium
CCGCACGGATTGCCCGTCGGTTCGCGCTGGGAGGATTGGAGCGAGGGGATGACGCCGCCACCGCCTTCGATCGTGAAGTGGTCCATCAAGTAATGGCCCAGAACGCCTTCGGAATTGCCCACGCCCGAAGGAAATCGGCGGGTGCGCGAATTGAGGAGAATTCGAGTGGACTCAAGGGCCGCAGCGGCCAGCACCACCGCCCGGGCGTAAACATCCCTATGGTCTTTTGTTTCGCGTTGAACGTAGTGGACGCCTCGCGCTCGCGCCTCGTCAAGGTCCATGATCAGATGGCTGACCACGGCGTTGCTCTGGAGCGTGAAGCGGCCCGTGTGCCAGGCAGCCGGCAGGGTGACGGCCGGACTGTTGAAGTACGAGGCTGTATAGCATCCGCGTTGGCACTCATTGCAGTAATGGCAGGCGGGCCGACCGTTGTGGGGCACGGTAAGATTAGCCACTCGGTCGGGCATCACGCGCCACCCAAAATGCCGCTCGATCACCTGCTTCGCCAAAAGGCTCCCACAGGAAAGATTCATCGGCGGCAGGAACTGGCCATCGGGCATCGTGGCCAATCCTTCGCGCGACCCGCTCACCCCAATAAAACTTTCCACCTTGTCGTAATAAGGTTCCAGTTCGCGATAATCGATCGGCCAATCTTCTCCATATCCGTCGCGGTGGGCAGCTTTGAATTCGTAATCAGTGTAACGGTAACTTTCGCGCGCCCAGCAGAACGTCTTGCCGCCGATCTGCCGGCCGCGGATCCACATGAAAGGCTTATCGGTCGGCGTCGTGTAGGGGTTTTCGTGATCGTTCACAAAGAATTGATGGCTGTACTCGTCGCAAGCGTAGCAGAGCCGCTGAACGGGCTGGTTGGTGAGCAGCGCCTGCTGGTCGCCGAACCCACGGAACTTAAGCTGGTAGGGCCAAACGTGTTCGGTAAAGTCTCTCGTCGGAAGGCGCGGCGGTCCAGCCTCGAGCATAAGGACGTCGAGCCCGCGCTCGGTCAATTCCTTTGCCACCCAGCCGCCGCTCGCGCCCGACCCCACCACAATCACGTCATAAATCTTCCTGCCCGCCGCAGGGTCAGCGTCATGGCTCATCGATGAGGCTCCGGAAGGCTGCATTCGCCTGCGGCGAGCGGGCGGACCGCGGCGGGAGATTCGCGGCAGGCGATGGATGGCGGTCGAGAAGCGTTCCGAGGTCTCGAACCAATTCCCCAAGGTTCAACATCGGCGGATTGGGCCATGGGCTCGGCGAGCGCGGTGGGCGAGCGGCCGGGCTCACGAGCAGGCTCAAGATCCCAATCATCGCGGCGGCGAATCTCCTCATTTTCTGTTCCATGATGGCACAGGTTGCGCTTCCCATCGTTTATAAGGTTCGTTAGTGATACGCCCGCGACCCAAGATTGTCAACTCCAGCACGCGTCAGTCCAGCACGCGTCACGGCGGCGCTGAGGTGAAACCATAACGGCCGGGGCTCGGCGGGAATCCGACTCAGGAGGGCTGGATGAGGCCGCGCTTAACGGCGTAGAGGACGAGTTCAGCGGTGCGGTGAAGGCCCAGCGTTTCCATCAGGTGGGCGCGATGCACGGCCACGGTGTTGACACTGATGTCGAGCAGCACCGCAATTTCCTTGTTCGATTTGCTTTGCGCAATGAGTTGAAGAACCTCCTTTTCGCGGAGGGTCAGCCGGTCGTAAGGATCATCCGCGGCCCCGACCAAGGCTCCCGCCTTCATGCTCTCCAGAACCAGGCTCGAAATCGCCGGGCTCAGGTAAGCCTCACCTTCCGCCACCGCAATGATGGCGCGCGTCAAGTCCACTTGAATGGCGTTCTTCAGGATGTATCCCTTGGCGCCAACTTCGATCGCCTTTCGGATGTAGGCGGGATTGGCGTGCATGCTGAGGATCACGACGCGAGCTTCGGGAAAGGACTTGAGAATTTCCGCCGTCGCCTCAATACCGCCAATTTCGGGCATGGAGACGTCCATAACGGTGACATTGGGCTTGAGCCGCAAGCACTCCTTGACGGCTTCCAGGCCGGTGCTGGCCTCGCCGACCACCTCAATGCGGGGGTCATCTTCGAGCAAACGACGAAACCCCAGCCGCACGAGCGTGTGGTCGTCCGCCAGAAGGACGCGAATTTTCTTCTGTTCACTGGTTCCCGACATGGGTCACCCCGCTTTCGTCGCCACAGGCGCAGCCACGCCCTTTTTGAACGGCACGCGAACAGAGATCGTGGTGCCGCGCCCCGGCGTGGATTGAACGGCCAGCGTTCCCTGAAGATGCTCGGCGCGCTCCCGCATGGCAATCAAGCCCAAGCCTTCGCGCCTGGCGCGCTCGCCCGAGGCGTCGGGAAGAAAGCCCGTGCCGTCATCCTTAATTTCGATTTGAAGCTGGCCGGAATCTTCCCGCAGAAACACCCAGGCCCGCGACGCGTGGGCGTGGCGCGCCACGTTATTAAGCGCCTCCTGAACAATCCGGTAAAGATGGATGGCCTCTTCGGGCGGATATCCGCTCTCGCGGCCTTCGGCCCGGAACTCCACCGGGATGCCCGCTTGGCGCGAGAATTGCTGCGCCAACCACTCCAGGGTCTGCTCCAGGCCGAAATCGTCGAGCACAGCGGGGCGGAACATCTGCGACTGATCGCGGACCTTTTGCAGCGTTTCCTGAACCACGCTGTGGGCCATCTCCAAGTCTTCACGCAGCTCCGAGCTCCCATTTTTGCTCTCGGCTCGCGTCAACAGCAAGCCGATAGCGGTCAAAATCTGTCCGAACTCGTCGTGCAGATCGCGCGCAATCTGGCGCAGCGTCTGTTCCTGCAAGTCAATCAACCTCCAGGAAAGCTCGCGCAAGCGGGTGGATTGCGCGTCGAGCTGCTCAGCCAGACACCGCATTCTCCCAAAAGCGTGGCGGCTGGCCTCGAAGACGTAAAGGCCCGTGCCCAGGCTCAGGAGAAACAGCAGGCCCGTGACCAGCAAGATGTCCATGCGGACGCTCGCATAGACCGTGTTGACGCGCCGCGCCGCCTGAGCCTGAGCCTGCCCATTCATCACCAACAGCCGCGCTACAATGGCCGTGATCGAAGCGCGCTGATTTTCAAGGGTGGTTTCAACCATGGCGCGGGCCTGGGCGGAGCGGCCGCCTGCGGCGAGCGCAAAAATCCGATCGGCGGTGTTGCTCAGCCCCGTGAGGTCGCTGTGCAAGCGGGCGCTCAAGCCGTTGGCTCCGGGCGACGAAACCGCGTACCGGCCCTCCAGCCGGACGGCGTCCGCCATGTCATCACGAAGCCGGGTGAAGCCCGCCTTCCAGTCTCGCAAAGGATAGGCGGCGTGGCCGAGCGCCATGTCGCGGATCGAAATCGCCAGCAGATAAGTATCATTTTCCAACCGTTCCAGTTGCACCGACGATTTGCGGTTGCGCTCGACCACATTGACTTCGAAGTTTTCCAGCCACTCGACCTTGCGCGCCGTGTACCAGGCAAAAACGGCAAAGGTGGAAAGGATGACGCAGAGGCCCAGCCACAGTCGCCGGGCGGGCGAGGGAATCTCGCGGATCGGATCCCGCGGATCGGCAGGCGAACTCATGGGCAAAGCCTCGCTTGATGGGGCTGGTCGGCGATGATTCCCTTCCCTTCCTCCACGGTGTACGTGTGGCCGGCAGGCAGAGAGCCCATCTCTTGATTGAGCCCGCTGGGCCACTCGATGCGGACTCGCTCGATGCCGGTGAAATCGCCCAAGCCAAAAGTGACGGCATGTTCGGAGGAGGACAAATAGCTTGACCCGCTTTTGATCATCAGCCAGCGCATGCCCGCCGGGACCCAGATGCGGACGACCGAGCCGATGCCGTCGCGGTTCGAGCGTGTTCCCACAGTGCGGAAACGAATGCTGTGATTCTTGACACAATCGTTGCGGTAAAGGTAAGCGGGTCCTCCGTTGGTGGTCATCAGCACGTCGAGCGCCCCGTCGTTATCAAAATCGCCATAGGCGGCCCCGCGGGCCACTTTCGGCGCCGCGAAGGACTTGCCCACCTGAGGAGCAATATCGTGGAAGCGGTCGTGCCCTTCGTTATGGAACAGGCGCGGCGGTTCAGCGTAGGTGATGTCGGCGTCCACGCGGGAGATCGTCGAGTCAATGTGGCCGTTCGCCACCAGCAAATCCAGCAAGCCGTCCAGGTCCACATCGAAGAAGAAGCAGCCAAACCCCAGGGTGAGGCGAGTGGATTGCCCGACCGCCGATTGTGGAGCCTCGTCAATAAAGAAGCCGTGCCCTTCGTTGCGGTAGAGGCCCACCATCTGGTCAGAAAAGTTGGTCACCACAATACTCGGCAGGCCGGAGTTGTCGAAGTCGGCGGCGTCCGCGCCCATGCCGGAGCGCGCCACGCCGTCTTCGCTGAAGGCCACGCCAGCCGAGACTCCCACCTCCGTGAAGGTGCCGTTCCGGTTGTTGTGGTAGAGCTTGTTCGGTTGGGTGTCGTTGGCGATGAAAATATCCGGCCAGCCGTCGAGGTCGTAATCGAGCATGGTGACGCCGAGCGAT
>JAKAWO010000253.1 GCA_021827255.1 Acidobacteriota bacterium
ATCGCATTGGTCCGCGCACTCGAATGCGACTCGATTGTGTGTTCGACACGCGTCAGCCGCCAAGCCTTCCTGAACGTCTTTGCGCACGTAACCGAGAACTTTAACCGCGAGTTTGGGACTCGCCTGCGTACCGGGCCCGAGTGGACGTGATTCCGCTCTGCGTCAACACGCACAAGCTGAGGCCGCAGGAGAAGGCGCCCCTACGCAAGCGTCTGGGGCTGCCCAAGGATGCGTGCGTCTTACTGTACGCCGGAAGAATGTCGCTGCCAATAGGCGACTGGCTCCCCTTCGTCAAGATGTTCGCGGGGCTTGTGAGGCGCAATCCTAGGCGGAAACTGGTCCTCGTCATGTGCGGGACGCAGGAGGGGAAATACGCAGACAGTCTGCGGGGGTACGCGCGCAGCCTCGGCATAGCCGACAAGGTCAGATTCGAACCCGACTTCCCCGACGAGGCAAAGGAGCACCTGATCCCGGCAGCGGACGTATTTGTCTCCGTCTCCGACACGGTGAACGAAGTGTTCGGGCTGGCCCCGGTCGAGGCGATGGCCTGCGGCATCCCCCAAGTGGTCTCCGACTGGGACGGGTACAGGGAAACGGTGGTCCAGGGCGAAACAGGCTTCCTGGTACGCACCTATTGGACAGGCTGCGACGGCGATCTGACCGCCACGGGGCCGCTGTTTGGCGCGGACTATGACCATCGCTGTCTGGGGCAGTCCGTCGCTACCGACATGCGCGGCTTCGCGGAGTTCCTGGAATGCCTCATCACCGGCGGCGACCTGCGGGCCCGCATGGGGGAACGCTCACGCGCCCGCGCGCTTGAGCTTTACAGTTATGCGGCGGTCGCGAAGCGTTACGACGAACTTTGGACGGAGTTGGAGGAGATCGCCCGGAACGTGGCCCTTGCTCCGCGTGCCGGGAACTTCGAGAAGCCCGAGTACCATAAGTTCTTCGGCCACTATGCCTCCGACAGGCTGGATGACGGCTCGCCCCTGCGGTTGGCCGCGCAGCCCGGCGACGCGGTCGCAATGATCGAGGCGCTGCCCGATGGTCCCGCGCTCGGGCAATCCGAAATCATCGATCCAGGGCTGGCTTACGCCATCCTGTCCCGGGCTGAGTCCCTGGGCGGCGCGGGGGGCCCCGTCACCGTTGGCGACCTTGTGCGATCGTCTGCCGCCGGCAACGCCGCACACCCGGACCGGGTCCTGCGCCACGTCATGTGGCTGGTGAAGTACGGGCTTTTGGAGCCCGTCAGGAGCTAGTCCGAGGGGCCGCGCTCCCCAATTGCCACCAAAACCCTGTCTACTTCCGCCCGTCATTTTTGACTACTGCGTCAATGAGCCAGACAGCATGCTCTGCTTAGGCCCCTCGCCGTTTGGGCTTCGCAGGGTGACCGAAAGCGCTCATCGGCCCACGCACGTCCACCGGCCATCACGTATGATAGATTCTTTACATGGAGCTACGTGCCCGGATTGAGGAACTTTTTTCGCGTGAAAGCCGCGAGTTTGGCGGCGAATACTTTGACGCCTTTGAGGAGTTGAAGGCAGCGCTCAACCAAGGCCGCATTCGCGCCGCCGAGCCGGACTCGGCTTCGCCCTCCGGATGGCGGGTGAACGGCTGGGTGAAGAAAGGAATCCTCCTCGGTTTCCGTATAGGGCGGATCGTCGAGGTATCCCTTTGCGGCTTTCAGTTCCGCGACAAGCACACTTATCCACTGAAGGAAATCCCTGCCAGCCACACCGTGCGCGTGGCGCCGGGCGGGTCGTCCATCCGCGACGGCTGCTACATCGGCAAGGATGTGATTGCGATGCCGCCGATGTACGTCAATGCAGGCGCTTATGTGGACGATGGCACATTGATTGATTCGCACGCGCTGGTGGGCTCATGCGCGCAGATTGGCAAACGCTGTCATCTCTCGGCGGGCGCGCAAATTGGCGGCGTGCTGGAGCCAGTGGGAGCGATGCCCGTGATTGTTGAAGACGACGTTCTGGTAGGCGGGAACTGCGGCGTTTACGAAGGCGCCGTCGTCCAGAAAGGCGCGGTCCTGGCGGCCGGGGCCATCCTCACCGGCTCAACCCCCCTGTACGATCTTGTCCGCGACCGGATTTACCGCCGCCAGAATGACCTTCCGCTGGTGGTTCCCGCCGGCGCCGTGGTCGTCCCGGGCTCGCGCGCTGTTTCACACGGCCGCGGCAAAGACCTCGGCCTTTCGCTCTACACTCCCGTCATCATCAAGTACCGCGACGAAAAAACCGACCAGGCCGCGCGCTTGGAAGAATTATTGCGATAGAGCCACGGTTGAATGTGGGTTCGATGTGGGCGTCGCGCAAAAGAAGAAGGGCGCGCATGATTCAAATCAAATTCGCGATGCGCCGCGCCCTCAAACCGGCATAGATAGCCGTAAATTAACCGCCCTGAGTGATGGTCAGCGGCCGGCGGAGTGCGAAGCGAAGCTCGGTTTCCGAAGGCAAATAGATGTCTTTCTTGCCGGTCGCATAAGCGGTCGCGGTGCCGGCTCCCGCGCCAACGCCCGCGCCGATGGCTGCGCCTTTTCCGTGCCCCACCAGTGCGCCTAAAAGCGCTCCTCCGCCGGCCAGTGCGCCAATCCATTTTGCGTCATGGCCCTTATGGGATGCGCCGCGCCAACCGCGCTCGGACGTATAGAGGTTGTAGTTTGCGCCATAGACTCGCAAGGATGTGAGCTCAATCGCCAGCTCTGCCGGCGTCTCGAGATGGCCCGAGGGCCGAGCCGAAACCACCCGCCCCGTCACCTCAGCGCCACGCGGAATCACGGTGATGCCCTCGACCCTGACCGGCTCGGCCACGGTGGCGCGGAAGGTATCTCCACTCCGGCTGATTGCCGATCCAACCCTATCCACCAGGCGAACGACAATCCCCGACCCGCCCGGGACGGTGTAGGAAGCTATCTCCTGAGCTTGGCCGTAAGATTGGGCGGCAGCGGGCTGAGAGGAGGAAGAATCTGAAGCAGGATTGGCGGCGCCTGCCCCCTGCGGGGAATTGCTGGGTGCGCTATGGCAGCCAGCGATTAAAACGCTCGCAACCATCAGCGAGGCAGCATACCAATATCGCATTCGCGGCATACTTTACCTCCTTCCTTCACTTTCGAGATTAAGGGTTCGCATGTGCGATGCCATTTCGCAGGGCGAAATATCCAATGCTCTTTCATAGCGTTACGAGCATGTTGCAAGGGTGAGCCGCCTTGCTATGGCTTTCCAATCGGCCAAAAGTCGGTAAAAAATTCACTGGTGCGCCCGAACATGGACTCGCGCTTGCCCGCCGCGAGATGCGGATAAATCCTTTGTATGCGGCCGATAAAAACAATCAATTTTTACTTTGATTCGGAGGCTCGTATTCTACAACTTGAGGAGAAGTCTTATAGTGAGCCATTCCCTTCTGGTCAGGGTGCCGGCGACGGTTGGAAATTTTGGTGGGGCGTATCATTGCGCCGCGCTGGCGCTCGACGCGCCGCTTAATGTGAAAGTCACGCCACGCACGGACGGGCATGTCGGCATTCGCTATTTCGGCGACAACGGCGAACGAGTGCCTCGCGCCCATACGAATCTCGTGGTGCGCGCCATGCAGGCGGCGCTGCATCTGCGGGGGCTGGAATTCTCCGGAGCCAATTTTGAGATTTATAGTTCCGTGCCCGTAGGCGTCGGCCTCGGTTCCAGCACTGCCGCCGTGCTGGCCGGGCTGATCGCGGCCGACGCGCTCTATCATCTCGGGCTGGAGGAGAAGACCCTCCTCGATCTTGCTGCCATCTATGAGACCCGGCTCGATAATCTGCACGCCGCCTGGTTGGGCGGATTTGTCGCCTGGACCGGAGAAGATTCGCAGGCAATGTGTGGCCGCACGGTCGCTCCGGTGGATTGCGCGCTCAGCGTGGTTAATCCTGAATCGCCGCTAGCCACGGGTTCATCCAGGCCCCGGAACGTTGCGGTGGTTCTGGGCAGGGATCGTGCGCTCCATCTTGAGCGGGCTTCAGCACTGGCGCGATTCTTCTCACGGCGGGACGGCGGCGGCGCGCCGGACTTTGATGTGCCTCTGCCCCCCACTTGTGAAAAGAAAGTTCCGGGGCTCGAGGCTGCGATCAAGGTGCGTGCTCCTGGTCTGGTCATGGCTTTCGTCTGCGGATCTGGACCGGCGGTGGGCATTGTGGCTAACGGCGACCCGGTGCCTGCGATCAATGCCGTTCGCGAGTGTTTTGCGCGGGCGGGAGTCGAATCCACGTGCCGGAAGTTCGTTCCGACAAACTTCGGCGCTCGGGAATGGAACGCCGTTCGCGCCAGCGTACAACTTCCCAAGCCACGGACCATTCTCGGCCTGCCTAAGCCAAGTCTAACCTGAACAGCGGCGCATCTGGCCATCGGGTTTCCCCGTAATGTTGAGATAAAACTCCCCGATCCTTCGATAGGGGATGGTGCCGTGTGGGTTGGGGGGGGATCAATGTTGTGGCGGCCAGCAGACACGGGCGGCGACGGAGGGGGCACAGCAAAATCCCCGCCCAA
>JAKAWO010000254.1 GCA_021827255.1 Acidobacteriota bacterium
TGAAAAAGGAATGCGAGCGGCGCGGGTTACAGTTAGTTATCCACGTGGTGTTCGACGAAAGGGACGGCGAGCCGCTCCCCGACAAAAAATCCTGATTGCCCCATTTTGCAGCAAGCATCTCGCGCCACGTTCCCCTACAGCGCGTCGCTGGACATCGGGCCGTACGAGAGCACGTCCGACCTTCGGCCCGGAGAGGCGCCGGACTCAGGTTTCGGTTTTCGCGGCTTTTGGCTCGGCTTTCGACACCACAAGATAGTCGCCCCGGAAGCCGACTATCTCCGCCGCTGTGCCATCAATAGGCCCTTTTGCCACACACGGCCATTCGTAGCCGTCCACCCCTAGCGTAAACTCCTGGCGGTCGGCCCATGACTGGCCGATGTCCAAATGGAGCGAGAGCCTCCGGCCCACGAGTGCGAAATCAGGCTGCTGGCCTGAAAGCAGTATCCACAGCAATCGTCTCATGCGCCGAAGCTCCCTCCGCGACCCGACAGCAGCATCCCAGATGGCAATGAACCCCACGACCAGCACGATCCCGATCACGAATCCCATCTTTGTCCCTCCCGGTTGGCTTGAGTTGGCCGGACAACATCGAGGTTATCTCCCAATGTGCCCGCTTGCTTTATATCACGCTTCGTCAGAGAGTTCGGCAATAAGAGCGAGCCTTTGCAATTGCAGCCGCTCGGCGCGCTCCTGACGTTCTGAGCGAATCGCGGCCGCAATCCCGTTCGGCTTCCGGCGCGGCTTCCGATCCCTCGCGCCTTTCGGCCTGCCGCGAATGTTTCCTGACACGCCGGGCTTCCATCGCCAGCGTTTCAGTTCTCGCGCTGATTCCTTCCGCCGTTCCCATTCGCTCGGCACGTAGTAAACGAGCTTCACTTGACGGCCCAGGTGACGCCGGTGATACCACGCCTGGTCTTTGCTCACGCCGAATTTCCGTAGCGTCCCCCACGGCAACCGGCCCGCCCGCATGAGCCGGTCTAACTCTTCCGCGTCGGATGCCGCAAGAAAACAACACGTGCAATACCCTCGACGGATAATCATTAAGATATTCTACTCCGTCGAGAGGTGGCGTGTAATCGCGTCGCGTTCCCGCAAACTCAACCACGATGCCGCGCCCGTTAACGCGCTCGCCCGCCAGCGAATCGCAAGCACGTGGGTAGGCCAATCCCATCGTCCGGCGGTCAGCGAACACACAGCGGGCATCGTAGGGTTGGATTGCACCATTTCCGGGCACGGGAACTGTAACCACCTGTAACCACCATCTGTAACCACTCCATGCCGCGAAGGTGGGAGAGGAAAAGAGACACTACCACGCCGAAGGCCGCATGAATACTGCCTTTATCGCGTGTTATCTCTTTTAGTATCCTTCCGTTTAACCTATTGATTCTCTGTGAAAGCGGAACTTCGAATCTCTAGGCCGCGAGTTCGAGTCTCCCCAGGCGCGCCATTCTCCCGATGAGTTAACCCGCCTTCGGATCAGTTTGGGAACGGCCTCCGCGCGCGCCTCTGTTATGCGTCTTGAGGAGCCTGCGGTGGTCGAAGCGCTGCCAGAAGATATAGAGCGGGATGCCGGTGAAGACGATGCCGAGACCGGCGAGCGATTCGAAAGGCTCCGAGACGACCGTGTTTATGACGATGGCTGCGGCGGCGAGGACGAAGGCGATTGGAAGATAAGGATACGCGGGAACTCGATAGGGGCGGGCGAGCTCCGGCCGGCGGCGGCGAAGGATGATGACGACAAAGATCGCCGCGCCGGAAAAGACCCACATGGTGAAGACGACGTAGGTGTAAAGCTGCTCAAAACTTCCGCTGACCGCGAGAACCGAGGACCAGATGCCCAGAATCAGGAGCGAGCCGATGGGGGATTGGAATTTGGAATGGAGCCGGGAGACGGACCTGAAGAAGAGACGGTCACGCGCCATCGCATAGTAAACGCGCGAAGCGGTAAGGATGGTTCCGTTGAGGGCCCCGAAAATCGAGCAGAGGATAAGCGCGGCCACAAAGACAGCGCCTCGCGGCCCGGCCAGAATGCTCATGGTGGCCGCCGCCACACGTTGATGCTCGGAAAGCGCCGAAAGCGACAGCACGTGGAGGTACGCGGCGTTGGCGCCCAGGTAAGTTGCAACGACGACCAGGGTTCCAAGAAGAAAGCCGATCGGCAGCGTACGGGAAGGATTCTTGATTTCGCCGGCATTATAGGAAAGCTGGTGCCAGCCCTGATAGGCCCAAAGGACAGCCACTAAAGCGACGCCGAATGAGCTGCCCGTGGTATGCAGGGTCGGCAACGGACGGGTTCCGGCGAGTGGAGCGGCTTTGGCGATGAAGACGGCGCAGGCCGCTATCGTGGCGAGGCCGGCAAGCTTGGCGACCGTAAAAATTCCCTGGACGGCCGTCCCTTTCTTCACTCCGAGAATATTGATGAAGGTGAGGATGGCAACGACCAGAACGGCAATCCCTTTTTCTTCAGGCGGGGTGAGCGGGACGAACGTGGTGCTGTAAATGCCAAAGGCCACTGCCAGGGTCGCCGCAGATCCGGCGTCAATGACGAGGAGCGAAGCCCAGCCAAAGAGAAAAGCAGCCAGCCTGCCGTAAGCCTCACGAAGATAAACGTACACGCCACCGGCTTCCGGAATGGCCGCTCCCAACTCGGCCAGCGATAACGCGCCGGCCAGCGCCAGCACCCCGCCCACGATCCAGACCAGATACAAATCGCGAACGTTGCCGACTTGCCGGGCGACGTCGTGAGGAACCAGAAAGATGCCGGAGCCGATGATCGTGCCGATGACGATCACGACTGATCCCCCAAGGCCAATTTCACGGGGCAAGGAGCCGGGGGGCGAAGCGGATTGGGAAGAATTCGTTTCCGTCATTGGCGGCGAGCCCACGAACGAGGGTTGGCGAAGCCAAAGCCGGTCATTATACTGAAGAGCGTTTGGATCGTTGTGAAAAGTTTCGCGGGCGCGGTCCCGGGCGATTGGGCATTGCGCCGGCGAACGACCGGCGGTAGGCTGTTGCGCTGGCATTCAAACCACAAATTAATCCGGAGGATACTAATGAAGCGAACGCAGAATGATGAGAAACCAAGCAAAGGACGAATGAGCACCCGGCGGGAATTCCTGAAGGGCTCGGGAGCGCTGGCGTTGACCCTTCCCGCCTTGGCGCGCGGGCAAGCCGCAAAAGCCGGTCAGGTCCCGCCGCGCGACCCCAGGGAGCCGGTGCTCGCCTACGTCGGCACGTACAGCTCACCCCAGGCGCCTCAAGAGCCGGGCAACGGAAAGGGTATTTATCTCGTGGAGATGAACCCCTCGACCGGCGACCTGCGGCAGCGGGAAGTTTTCAAAAACGATCAGAATCCATCCTGGGTGTCGCTCCATCCTTCACGGAAGTATCTTTACTGCTGCAATGAAACGGAAACCTATCAAGGTGCAGCATCAGGCTCGGTCAGCGCTTATCGCATCGCACAGGGCAGCGGGCGCCTGGAACTGATGAACACTGTCCCTTCAGGCGGCGCCGGGCCGGCTTATCTGAGCGTGCATCCGTCGGGCAAATACATTTTAGTGGCAAACTACGGCGGCGGCACTGCGGCCCTGCTGCCGGTCGAGCCGAACGGAACGCTCAAGCCCGCCAGCTATATTCACCATGACGAAGGACAAGTGGGGCCGCAGCACGCCACCAGCGCACCGCGCGGCAACTTCTCCATCAGCGGCCACCATCATCCTCACGTGCACATGTTCCATGCCGACCCCACCGGAGGCCGAGTGGTCTGGACGGACCTGGGGCTCGACCACATTTTTGTGGCGGAAATCAATCTCGAGGACGGAACTCTCTCTCCTAACAGTATCCGGTCGTTCGCGCTTCCTCCGGGTGACGGACCGAGACACTTTGTATTTCATCACAACGGCCGCTGGATGTATTCCGTCGAGGAGGAAGGCTCGACCGTTGTGCAGTGGGATTACCATGAGGCCGATGGAATGCTGAAGAAGCAGCAAACTCTGAGCACGCTGCCGTCGGGATTTGCAGGGACGAATTTCCCCTCCGAAGTTCGCATCACGCCGGACGGCCGGTTTCTCTACGTCGCCAATCGCCGCCACGACAGCATCGCTTTCTTTGCCATCGGGCGAGAGGGAAGGCTCAGCCGCATCGGGGAAGAGTGGACGCGCGGCGATCAGCCCCGAAGCATTACGATTGATCCCACGGGAAATTTCCTCTATTCGCTGAACCAGCACGCCGATGCCGTCACGGTTTTTCGGATTCATCGTGAAAGCGGCCGGCTGGCCTTCACCGGTATCTACGTCCCCATCGGCAGCCCGGCGTGCATGGTATTTCTGTCGTAGGATCGAATGTCGCGCGGTGCATCCGGGGCGATTTTGTTCCAGCTTTAAGCGCCCAGGGTCCTAATAATACTAGGTTAAGTATCTGTTGCTCTCCCGACCGGTGTCTGCTACATTGTCGGCATGACACCGCGAACCTTGAAAGAACTCGAGGCCCGGTTGACGCATTTTCTCGAAGAGTTGCTGGA
>JAKAWO010000006.1 GCA_021827255.1 Acidobacteriota bacterium
GTTTCTTGCTCATTGCTCTAACTCCCTCTGACGCTTTTGGGCCAGCGCCAAATCATCGTCTGATGTGGTCCGCGACTTCTTGATAAACCCGTGCAATGCCACGAGGTGCCCCTCATAGAGACAAAGTAGCACGCGCGCGATGCGCTTTGTCGGCAGGCCCGTTCGGACTTCCCACAGCCCGTTACCGAGCGGACGGCAGAGCGGCATGCCTACTGGCCACCGCCATTGCGCCCGTAGCAGGTCTTTTCCCATCGCGCGGCGATCTGCTTCAGGCAATCCTTTCAGCCACTCCCGCACGGGCTCGGCTCCCGCGGCAGTACGAAAGAAAACGAGCGGGATTTTTTGTGGCTGCGGATCATCCGTCATCTAGCACCTTATAAAGTATATGTACCATACAAAGTACAGATTTACAACCGTTTTTTGAGCAAGAACCGCGAGAGCGTGTGCGATAGAACAACCAAGCACTCAGGAGATCGAACCGGAGAATCACTCATTACCAACATCACCGACATCAATACCAAGGTCTGGATGGAGCGCACACGCCGGCCGAACCGGGCAGGTCTGACCGTCGAAACATCGTCTACCAAGCGGTCTACCAAGCGATCCAAACGAGTACAGGACCGGTACAACTTGAGCGTCCCAAGAGAAATTTTCAATAACTTAGCGTTGCCAACCGTGCCGCAAAATCAACGAGATACCCTTACTTGTCTAGCTTCGGGACCAAGAGGTCCGCGGTTCAAATCCGCGCGCCCCGATTAACTGTCCTATTGATAATCATTGGGTTAGTCTGGGTACTCCCTCCTGCTGATTCAGGCCGGCGGGAACATTAGGGAACAAAATCCCGGCCAATTTCTCTACGCGCCCCTTTGAGCGTCTTCGCGGGGATGCGCGTAGATCGTTGTCGTCTCAGTGCTGGTGTGGCCGAGAAGCGACTGCAAAACGGGCATCGGCACTCCGCTGATCCCATGTATGTGCTGAACGTGTGTCGCAGCGCGCGCCAACCGAATTTGGGAATGCCATCCTAGCTCGATTATCGAGCCACACAATCGCACATAGCGGCAATCTGGAATTTCCGGCGCCGAGCTCTCCAGTTCGTCCATTTTTGCCCCGCCCTCCGTCTCTAGCCAAATTTCTGCCCCCTAGGTTCACCTCTTCGGCGAGTTGGCCCCGCGCGGATGTTCCGGAGCCGGGGTGGCGGGCCGCGGAGGAAGCTGCCCGCCGGGCGGAGGATAGCGACGAAGGAAGGTTCCGATATCCGGCACGGACTCGGGAATGTTCACTGACGGCGAGTAAACGCAAGGCCCCGGCCACGGCGGCGGCGCGGGAAGTTTCGCCGGAATCGCAAGGAGGTGAGGCGGATTCGGCGTCTGGTCGAAGTTAAAGCAATCGAACATGGGGTCGGCGCGGTCATCGCGGGCGGTCAGATGGCCGAGTCCGTACCGCAGCTCGATAAATTTCAGCATGGACGTAAAGTCGTAAGTGTGATGCGAAATATAGCCGGGCTTAGCAAACGGCGAAATCACCAGCGTCGGCACGCGCGGGCCGTAGCCGTAAGCGTCCACCAGCGGCGGGGGCACGTGGTCATAAAACCCGCCGTAATCATCCCAGGTTAGAAAGACCACAGTGTTCTTCCAGGAGGAACTCTCCATCAAGGCGTTGAGCAAGTGCGTGACGTACCACATCCCCGTTGAGGGGAACGCCGGCGGATGTTCGCTGTCGATGCCCATCGGAACAATCCAACAAACCTCGGGCAACGTCCCGTTCTTGAGGTCGTCAAAATATTCGTTGAGCGACACCAGATGCGCCATGTCCGCGGGGTTGTCACGGATGGCCTTGAAGCCCGGCAGCGGGTTCCAGAGCGAATAGTGCTTGGGGTCAGGGTCGGCCAAGTAGTTGCGACCCTTGCCGGGAGGATTGACCCTCTGGGTTTCTTCGTAATACTTCCAGGAAACCTTCGCTTTGGTAAACAGGTTCACCATGGTGGCGAAACTGTAGCCGCCCGGCGTGTCGAGAACCTCTTCAATTTCCTTGATGGAAAACAGATTGTTGATGACGCCGCCCGACTGCGCCGCGACCGTATAGAGATGGTTCGGCAGGCTCGCGCCCATCAGCGAGGAAAAGAAGCGGTCGCAGAGGGTGTAGTGGCGGGCGTACGACCAGTAGTTCGGAATGTCGCGCTGGTCGTAATAGCCCATCGTGTAAGGCGTGCCTTCGGCCCACACAAAACCATCCATCGCACCGTGGTCGTAAGCGGCGTGCGCAATCACCCAGCGATGCGCCAAGTCGCAGGGAGGCATGTTCGCGGGCATATGGAACGGAGCGATGCAGCGATGCGCCCCCGGCATCACGGGAAGGCAGGTTCCCGGCGGAGTGCCGTCGGCGCCGGGATAGGTGCCGAAATAATTGTCAAAGGAACGGTTCTCCTGGATGATCCAGACGATGTGCTTCACCTTGTCGAGACCGCGCGGCAAGCGCATCGCTCGGCCGGGCCGTTGCGCCGCAGCCGCGATGGCCCCGCCTGCGCCCAGCGATCCCGTCAGACTGAATACCACACTCAGTGCCAGCAGATAGGCTTTCATAACTCCCTCCTCGGCAGTCCGTTTTCTAAAAATTGAACCCCACGCAGCGGCGCGCCCCCTTGGCCCCGAGTGGGGCGACCCCGCTATTGAATCCGCTGACTTGAAGAGCGCTCCGTCAAACCCGCGTGAATCGTGCTCCGGTCGCCGCTCGCCGAACTTTCAATTGGATACCCTATCCATGGGGTGCGGACTATCGCGAGCGGCACAAACAACCGCGCTCAAGGATAGAGACGACGCTGTTTAATCGTCGCCCTCGGCTCGCCCGCTTCCTCCATTCGCGCGAGGAGCCGTCGGCGCAAGTGCGCGGCCACTTCAACGTCCACGCGCTCGCCCAGATAATGGACCAGCGAGGGCACGTCGCGGCGGCCCGCCAAATTGACTAATTGATGCGGATCGGCAGCCAGGTTGTACATCTGATATTCAACGTAATGGCTGCTTGAGGGATACTTTCCTCCCGGTAAATCCGGGTCGGCCACGCAGTAGGTCCATTGGTCGGTCCGCAAGGCGCGCGCCACCATGGATTGGCTGATCTGGATGAACACTTCCTGTCGCCAAGCCTTACGAGCTTCCGGCTGGTTGATCATGGGCATCAGGCTCTGACCCACCATCGAAGCGGGGACGTTGACCCCCACCGCGTCGAGTAGGGTGGGCGTCACATCAATCATGCTGACCAGCTCTCGCACCATCCGAGCCTGATTGAATCCGGGCCCTTGGAACAGCAGCGGGATGTGAATGGAGCTCTCGTGCGGGCTTCGCTTGTACTCCTGATTGCGCGTCCGGAAATGGCAGCCGTGGTCGCTCACGAACATGAAGATCGTGTTGTCGGTCAGACCCCGTTCGTCGAGGGTCTTCAGGATCGTTCCCACCGAATCATCAACACTCTTGATGTCGCCGTAATAGTTGGCCAATTGGCGGTCCCAATCGCCGGGGAAAAAGCGCAAGTCCTGCGGCACAAAAGGATTGGCATACCGCTTTCCATAGCCCGTGGGCGGCGCAAAAGCTTGCAGGTCATTTTGGAAATGCGGCTCCAACTGCGAAACGACCAAAAGAAACGGTTTCCCGTGCTTCTGCTGGAGGAACTTCACCGCCAGTTGGGTGATGTAGTCCACGCGATAGATGCCCTTGAAGCGCACGGGTTCGCCGTCGCCGTTCCAGAGCGTGCCGTGATAGGGATGCGAGGTGAGTTCGAGGACGTTCGAGGCCTCCCACAAATCCAAAAAGCCGCCACGATACTCGCGCGGGACAAAACCCAACGTGCTGGGATTCGAATGGCTTCCTGGGGCCAAGTGCCACTTACCGATATAGTTGGCGGTGTATCCTTTTGCGCGAAGAACTGTGGCCAAGGTGATCGCGTCTGGCTTTAGACCCACGCCAGAATCGGTCAGCGTCCACACTCCGCTTTGCGTTGCGTAAAGGCCGGTGAACAGGCAGGCTCGGGAAGGCGAGCAGAGCGGCTGATTGGTGACCGCATTCTGGAACGCCACGCCGCGCGCCGCCACGCCGTCCAGGTTGGGCGTGACCTCCATCGGATTCAAACCGTAAGCGCTCACGCAGTCCCAGCGAAATTGGTCGGCGATATAGACGATGATGTTGGGCGAACGCTCCTCGGCAGCGTCAGGTGAGTGGGACTCCGCCAGCGGCGCGCCGGCCACCGGCAACGCCGCGACTGCCGAAGAACGCTTGATGAATTCCCTTCGCGTCATCGGCGAGGCAAACGAACCGGATTTTTGAGAGTCGCCCACCGGAATGCCCCTCCGGGTTGATTTAGCGCCAGCACCCCGTGCCTAAGCCCAGAACAGCGCAACCTCTCGCTTTCGATATTGGGTTGGCCGCGGCCGCGGATCCTAGGGCAAAATCAAGTTCCCATCCCGCAACACCTTTTGAATTTCTTCCCGCTGCCGCACGGGCATGGATCGTTGCGGACGGGCGGGTGTTTCTGCGTGCTGGACACGTCCCGCTGGCGCGCCCACTGCATAACGTTCGCGGGCGGTCGCTGATGCCGGAGCTCATCCGCCATCACGCGCAGATATGGATCAATATGGTGGAAGAAAGCCTTGTAGCCGGCGCAAAGATAATTGAGCCCTTCCTCGCCGTCAGGTGTTCGTAGAAACCGGTGTTTGGGGCACTCACCGTTGCAGGCGAATCGCACATCGCACTCGCGGCAATACCGGGGAAGCATATCGCGCTTGTCCAGTCCAAACCTTCTCTGCGCGGCCGAGTTCACCAGCGACTCAAGGGGCTGCTCCATGATGTTGCCGAGCCGGTTCTCCGGATAAACAAAATGGTCGCAGGAATAAAGATCTCCGTTGTGCTCGAGCGCCATGGCGGCGCCGCAGGTCTCGCGGAAGACGCAAAGGCTCTGGCCCATGCCCAGCCAGCTTTCGAGGGCTACATCAAAAATCTGGACAAAATATTTGCCGACGTCCTCCCGGACCCATTCATCAAAGACCGCGCAGAGGAACTTGCCGAACTGAGGCGGCTCGACGGACCAGGTGGAGATCCGAGCCTCCCGCGCTTGGCCGGGACCGATCAGAACGAGACCGTCCGAGTTGGCCTTTGCCGCGATCCGCTCGACGATGGGAATGAACTGCATGAACCCGCTGCCGATTTCCTTCAGAAACCGATAGACCTTGAGCGGATGCTGCGAATTCTTCCGATGCAGAACGCTCAGGGTGTTGAATTCCACGCCGTGTTTTTTTAGAAAGGTGAGGCCGCGCAGGACACGGTCGAAAGTGGGCGCGCCGCCCTTATCCACCCGGAAGCAATCGTGCAATTCTCGCGGCCCGTCAATGGAAAGGCCAAGCAAGAAATTATTTTCCGCGAAGAACTCCCCCCATTCATCATCCAACAAGATGCCGTTGGTTTGGAAAGCGTTCTCGATGCGTTTCCCATTCGCGTATTTCTTCTGGAGAGCGACCACCTTGCGAAAATAATCAACGCCGAGAATCGTCGGCTCGCCGCCCTGCCAGGCGAAGCTGACGGCGGGAACGTCTTGCGCCTCGATGTACTGGCGGACGTAGCTTTCCAGAACATCGTCGGGCATCGCCCAATCGGATTTCTCGGGATACAGCTTCTCTTTCTCAAGATAAAAGCAATACTTGCAATCCAGATTGCAGATCGGCCCCACCGGCTTCGTCATGACATGGAAGGCCGCGAGCTGGTTCGGGGTGTAGGTCGGGGGCTCGCTCATCTTCGTGAATAGGGTAACGGTACTTGATCCCATCTTCGGATGTCAATCCGATCGTAGCTCCCGATCCTCCGGTAAGCACTAAGCACGGTTCGGAGGGTGAGCGCGCTGGGCGGCGCGCGGGCCGAGGCGCTCGGAATGCAGGGCGGCGGACGATCCAGCGCTCCAAGGCTGGTTGCGCGGGTCATCAAGCCGGAATTTGCGCGTCGCTGGCGCTGCATTGGGCGCGCTTCGATGGTGTCGTGGACTTCCGCCGGAACCCTTCACCCACGGATTTCGCCCCCTCCACTCCTCCAAGGTCTTAACTCCTTGCGGTTCGCCGCTTGGCTCAAACAAAGCAAAGCATATGAGGAAAGCCCCGCCCCCTGGAAAGTTGCGCAATCCCTCAAGGTATCTGCCCTGAGCGCGGTTGGAAGCTGCTTCCTCTTCGCTTTTCTAACGACTCTTCAACTCCGCTACACGAGGCGACATAACAGATCCGTTCTACTTTACAACATTGCGATCCATTCTGATATTTGATATATTAGAACGCAGGATCATGGAGCTTCTCTTTCGATACGGCGAAGGGACGAGGTCGCTTCGCCTGGCCGACGGGTTCAGGTGTGAAGCGTTGACGGCGAATCCTCAGGCGTCTTTGGAAGACCCCGAGGGGGCCGTCAGGGCCGCGTTGCGCAATCCCATCGGAACGCCGCCGCTCTCGAAGCTAGTCAACGTGGGTGAGCGGGTGGCGATTGTTGTCAATGACATCACGCGCCTGGTGCATAGCGAGATTTTCCTTCCCGTCTTAATCAATGAGCTGAATTCCGCGGGCATTCCGGACCGCGATATGTTTATTGTTTTTGCGCTGGGTATTCACCGCAGGCAATCCCTCGCGGAGCAGCGCCGGATCGTGGGCGAGCAAGTCGCGCGCCGCATGGCTCTGTTCGACCACGACGGTTATGATAGGAAGAATCTGGTGCGCGCCGGGCGGACGAGCCGTGGTAACGAGGTTTGGATCAATCGCCGGGTGCATGAAGCCGACCGGGTCATCCTGACGGGAGAAATCATTTATCACCTGATCGCAGGATACAGCGGGGGGCGAAAGGGGCTGGTCCCGGGCGTAGCCGGCGCTGAGACGATCACATTCAATCACAAATTGATTCTCGATCCGCGCTGCCGGGCCGGCAAACTCGATGGAAATCCGGCCCATGAGGACCTCCTGGAAGCCGCGCGGATGTTCGATCCAGATTTCTTGCTGAATGTTGTTCTCAGTCCTACAGGCGAATTAGTTCAGGTTGTGGCGGGCCACTACGAGCAGGCGCATCGCGCGGGTTGCAAAACCGCTGACCAAATGTATCAAGTCCCATTCGACGAACCCTATGATATGGTCTTGGCGAGCGCCGGAGGCTTCCCGTTTGACATCGATCTGAGACAGGCGCATAAAGGGATGCAGAATGCGGCCAGGGCGTTGCGACCGGGCGGAACGCTCATCTATTTTGCAGAGTGCCGGGACGGCGCCGGGCACCCGGCTTTTGAGGACTGGGTAACGAGATTCGCGAATTCATCAGAGATGGAGCAAGCACTGCGTTCCCAATTCATCGTGGGTGGGCATAAGGCGTATTGGGTCGCGCGGCTGGGCGAGCGGTTGCGCATTCTTCTGGTTTCCGGGTTGCCCGAACGATTCGTTCGGCGCTGCCACCTGCACCCCGCGCCCGACCCGCAATCCGCGATTGAGAGGGAGCTCGAAAAAATGCCAAAAGGGGGTCGGATGGCGTACATCCCGCACGCGGGCTTTACTCTTCCCGTTCCGGCTTGCGAGCGAATGGCGCTTGCGGAATGAACCACCAAGTCGCCACAGGAAGGAGGGGAATTCTCTTGGCCGACGTTCTGCAATCGAAGATCGGCGGCCCCACTCCGCCTGACGTTCTTCCTCGCCACGGTGCATCCGTTCCAGGGAGGGGTACCGCCTTTTCGTTGTGATATATAATGTGGGGTGTCACCGAAGTGCCGTTATAGAGCTCTGAGAGATAATAGTGAAATTGAGAATTCCAGAAAACCTGACCCAACAGGCCTATCGTTCCATTCGCGACGAGATTATCAAAGGGAAGATTGACGGCCAGCAGCATTTTACTGAAGCCTTCTTTGCGAACCGCTATGGAATCAGCAAGTCCCCCATTCGCGAGGCCTTGAACCGCCTTGAGACTGAAGGACTGATTACGATCATTCCCCGCCGTGGCGCGTTCGTTCGAAATTTTTTAATTCACGATGTCGAGGAGATCTACGAGCTGCGGGAAGCGCTGGAAACACTCGTCGTGCGCAATGCGGTGCTTGACGCGAAAACGCTGGCTCGCTTGCGCGAACTCGTTTCCTCCGCCCAATCCTCCCTTGAAAAGAAAGACAAGCCCAATTACATCCAGATGGATATGGCGTTTCATACCACCCTGGCCATGGCGAGCAGTAATTTACGCCTGCGAAGGATGCTCGAGAGCATGCATAACCAGATGCTGATCCTGCGGCGCCAGACGTTTCAACTGACGAGTCACACCTCGGTCAAACAGCACTTGGAGATTCTAAAGGCCCTCGAAAAGGGGCAACGCAACCGTGCGGCCAAGCTGATGGCGGAGCATATCCGAGCAGTGCGGAAAAGGCTGATCGACCACATCCAGAAGCAGGAAACCCCCCGGAACACAATGAGAAGGCGGGTTCTCTTTCCGGGCCCTAGGACACCGCGGTCGAACCCCTTACGGGCCCTCGAGAGCCGCCAGTGAAGGCGCCGTCTTGAGTTGCGATTCGCCTTCGACCGCCCGCCGCTCGCAGTTCAACGCTTCTGCTACCTGCTCGAAGCCGGGTGATGTGGGCGGTGTCAGCAGGCTGACGATAACATGAGAGATAATTCCTGCCAGGGTGGGAACGATCGCATTATTCAGAAATCCCACTTGTGACGGGACAAGGGTGACGGCCAGCGACACGACGGGAGTTGCTAT
Organism: Acidobacteriota bacterium; assembly: GCA_021827255.1. Taxonomy (GTDB): domain Bacteria; phylum Acidobacteriota; class Terriglobia; order UBA7540; family UBA7540; genus JAKCCV01. Next base: position 8,730 of record JAKAWO010000006.1, read on the forward strand.
CAAGGCGGCCAGCGCGCCTTGCCAGGTTCCCCGCCTCCAGAAGCGCCCCATCAGGATGATAATAGCCAGACCGCTCATGGTGATGGGGAGGAATTTGACAACAAACCCGACAATCGTGCCGGCATGAAGGGCCACGACGGTAGCAACGGCAAAGGCGCAGACCAGGGCGCCCCGCACAGCCAACAGCGGCCGTTTGGGATACCGGCGAGTCACCAGCGGATAGATATGGCGCACGAAGAAGGTGCCGGCTGCTATGGCATCCCAGTTGGCGCAAGAGATAATTCCAGAAGTCACTGAAACCACCACCATGGCGGCAAGCCAGGCCGGCAGAACGTTCATGACCAGCCAAACCAGGGACTCATCGGCGTTGACCAGGTGGGGATTCAGATGGAAAGTGTACATGCCGGTGATCGCGATGACCGCCGAAAACGCGACGACGATCATTCCTGCGATCACCATGGCCCATCGCGCGCCGCGTTCGCTTCGCGCACTGTACATGCTGAGGCGCCGTCCGGGATCGGCAATCACGGCGAGCACCAGCGCTACCATCAGACCTGCGGTCTTCCACTTGCCGTAAGAAGCCACGCCCAGGAATGAGAAGTAGGCAGGCGGCATGGAGTGCCGCAGCCCGCCCCATCCTCCGATATGATCCAGCGCTGAATACGTGAGGAGAGCGAACCCGGACAGCAGAATGGCCGTCTGTAAAAAGTCCGTGTAAACCACGCTCTTCAAGCCGCCGGGAATAGCGATGCCTGCGGTGATGAGGGCTGCCGCCACAATGCATAAATCGCGCGGCAACGGCGTGACCGCTGCCAAAACTGCGGCGCCGCCCATGATCTGCACGGTCAGCCAGCACAACTGCGAAAAGAACAACGTGATATTGGAGAACTCGACGACGATAGGATTGCCGCCGTAGTAGGACGCAACTTCTTCACTCAGGGTCATGAACCTGTAGCGGCGCATGACGGCGAAGATCAGGCCCGCCAGAGCTGTCCCAACCCCCAATCCGATCGGATAGGCAGACCCCGCCCACCCATGCCGATAGGCCAAGCCGGAGGCTCCGACGGTTACGCCGGTTCCGATGCAGGCAGCGGTGATGCTGCCGATCAGCACCCAAAAAGGAAAGCTGCGCCCGCCGACCAGGTAGTCCGCAGGTTTGGCGATTTTCTTCATCCAGAACGAGGAAAAGGCCAGCATCACGCTGGCGTAGAGGACCAACCCTATGGCAATCGCGGTATGTGTGCCCATTCACCAACCCGTGCGCTCGAGCGCAGTCTGTTGTGAGGAATCAATGCGAACGCCAAAGATCACGTTCCAGGAGGATTTCAGCGACTTGAAAATTTGAATGGCTTACGATCCCAGCCCGAGCGATACGTGCTTCGTCTCGACAAAGGCATCCAGTCCTTCGATTCCAAGTTCACGACCCCAGCCGCTTTGCTTGACCCCACCGAAGGGACATTGGCTGGTCGAAGGAACGCCGTCGTTAATCGCGATTGTACCGGCCTCCAACGATTCCATCAGCCGCCACGCCCTGCTCAGGTCACGTGTAAAAGCGTATGCGCTCAGGCCGTAGGGCGAGCTGTTGGCCTGTTCGACCGCTTCGGATTCCGTATCAAAGGGACATACGGCGGCGACGGGGGCAAACGTTTCCTCCGACATGCACATCGCATCCGGCGGGACGTCCGCGAGGACGGTTGGTTCAAGGAACCATCCTTGGCCTTCGATGCGCTTGCCTCCACACAACAGCCGGGCGCCGCGCCGAACCGCGTCCTCGATGTGCTCGGCGGCCTTGGCCACGCCTTCCTGATTAATGAGCGGACCGATCTCGACACCGTCCTTCATCCCGTCGCCCACTTTCATGGCGCGCGTCCGCTCTGTGAAGAGTTGAAGGAACTTCTCGTAGATCGGCCGCTGGACGTAGATACGGTTGGCAGCAATGCAGGATTGTCCCGTATTGCGGAATTTGGCCATCATGGCGCCTTCGACCGCCGCTCTCAGATCGGCGTCATCAAAAACCAGGACCGGAGCGTGGCCGCCGAGTTCGAGGGAAAGCGGTTTGATATCGGCGGCAGCGCCCCGGATCAGCGTTCGCCCGACTTCGGTGGATCCGGTGAACGTAATCTTGCGGCAAAGAGGATTGTCCAGAAATTCCTGGGCTATCTCGGCCGAGCGCCCCAGCACAAGTTGGAAGACTCCTGCCGGCGCTTTGGCGACTTCCGCGCATTCGGCCAGCGCGACAGCGCTCAAGGGCGTGGCGCTGGCCGGTTTCAGAATCACGGTGCAGCCGGCGGCAAGCGCCGGGGCTACTTTGCGCGCCGCCAGCAGCAGCGGGAAGTTCCAGGGGCTGATTGCGCCAACCACTCCCATGGGCGTTTTTATAACCACGTGCCGTTTGGAGTCCACCTGGTTCGGGATCGTGCGGCCATAGACCCGGCGTGCCTCCTCGGCGAACCAGCGGAGGTGGTCCGCTGACATCGCGACTTCCCCACGGCTTTGCGCGAGCGGCTTGCCATTTTCGAGTGTGATGGTGCGGGCGATATTCTCGGCGCGCCGCTCCATCTCATCGGCAACAGCTTTAAGATACACCCCGCGCGCTTTGCCCGTGAGCTGGCGCCAGTTCTGAAAGGCCGCATGGGCATCGCGCACAGCTTCGGCCACACGCCTTCTATCCACTGTGCAGGCTTCGGCAAACCGCTCTGCGGTGGCCGGATTCACAACGGGAAGGACCGTGTCGGTCGTCACCCATTGGCCATTCAGGTAAAGTGGATAAGTCTTCATCCTTTCAGTTCCTCCCTCATCTAACCCAGCCACGCCCGCGGCCTTTGGAAATGGGGGCGGGGTTTCGCCGTCACAAAGGCCGCCATAGAGGTGCCCTTCGGGCGCTGGTTCATGCAGGCCACTGTGGCAACCATCTGTGGCTGTTGGTTAGCGGCGGAGCGCCGTTCTCTCCTCGCGCAAAGCATTCCTGGATACGCCGTTCGGCGGTGATCACAAGGCCGTCGCGCTGGGTGGCAGCCGGGAAGACGGGGGTAACCCGGGCGGTGAAAGGACCCGGCGGCGCATGGAAGCCCCATCGTTCACCGAGAGCTCGATCAACGGCTGTTTACGCGCTGCGGTAAAGCTTCGTCATCACGAACTCGCGGTGGCCCAGCGCCTCATTTGCGGTCAGCCGACCGTTTGCGGTTCGCACCATCAGGTTGAGCAGTTTGTCCCCAGCTTGATCGAAAGTCAACTCTCCGGTCAGAATTCCGGACACGTCCAGATCAATGTGCTCCCGCATGGTGGAGCAAGTGAGAGGATTGCCCGAAAGCTTGATGACCGGCATGATAGGATTTCCGCAAATGTTGCCCTGGCCCGTTGGAAACAGATGCAGAACGGCCCCCGAAGCGGCCCATAGAGTTAAAGCCTCGGCGGCGGCTGAGGAGGTGTCCATGAACCATAATCCACTGACGGCAGGCGCTTCAGCCGGCTTAAGGCATCCTACAAACTTCGTCCGTTTGCCGAGCTTTTCGATATTGCCGAACGCCTTTTCCTCGATGGTTGTCAGCCCCCCCCGGATGTTTCCTTTGGTGGGTTGCGACTCGGAGAGGTCGTCAACCTTATTCTGAAGAATGAATTCGTTGTATTGGTTGTAGATTTTCATGAACTGTTCGGCGACTTCCGGCGTTGCCGCCTTGGCTTTGACAACGTGTTCGCCGCCGGTCAGTTCCGACGTCTCGCCAAACGATGCTGTTCCTTTGAGCGCCATCAAACGATCAATCACATTGCCAACCGTGGGGCAGGACGCCAGCCCCGTGGTCGTGTCGGACTCCCCGCACTTGACGGAAACGTAAAGCTCGTTCATCGCGCATTCCTGGCGTTGCAATTCGGAAGCCCATTGAACGAATTCGAACGCCTTGCGGGATGCCTCGGCAATGGTTTTCAAATCTCCGCTGCGCTCGATCGAAAAGCCGGCCACCGGCTTGCCCGTTTTGGCGATCCCCTGCACGATGCGGTCTGTCCACCCCGGCTCGATCCCAATCACGACGGCTGCCGCCACGTTCGGGTTTGAGCCGAAGCCTATCATCGTCCGGAAGAACAGCTCCAGATCTTCGCCAAACTGCAGCCGCCCATAAGCGTGGGGAAGCGCCAGGGTCCCCTGGATAATTCGGCCAACCCCCTCGGCTGCAGCGTTTGAAATGTCGTCCACCGGAAGGATCACCACATGATTTCGGATACCCACCCGGCCATTCTCCCGGCGATAGCCCATGATGCGCGGTGCTTCCATGATGCTCACCACCTTTTCGTCTTGAGATTGTGAATGTGAACGTGCTCGCCAGCGCGAATCGGAGCGACGACCTTGCCGATATCCTCGCCATACTTAATCACCGTATCGCCCACTTTGAAGTCCTTAAGCGCGATTTTGTGGCCGAGAGGAATATCCTGGCGCGCCGTCAGCCGGAACCCATCGCGCTTATCAATAGTTTCCCCCGCCAGGGTTTCCCCCGGCTTCACATCTCTGGCGACGACTCCGACATTATCTTGGCTGTTGTGGATCAGGAAGTCTCTCATAGCAGGCTCTCCAAGAAATAGTTACATCAACCGTATTCGGTTTCTCTCCAAACACGGACATCTAAAACATCAAGAAGGTTCTTGACAGCGGATATATAATATGTCGCATATTAGCTGGAGTCAAGCATCCGGTTGACTGGCAGTCTGTAACGATGAGCTAAGGGGGTCTTCGGACTGAATGCCCATGAATCCTGAAGGGCCAGGGCAAAAAGTTGAAAAGGGTCCAGGCGGCGCCGTCCTCAAAAACGTTCCTCTCGAAATCGCAAGAGCAGGAGAGATTTTATGAAAAGCAAAGAAAGCGGAGAGCCGCAAATGGCTTGCGCCACGGGAAGGCGGACGCTTCTTAAAGAAGCGATCAGCCCGTCATTTTGTTCGCCCGGCTGTGTGGCTGCAGACCGGAGACAATCGAACGGGCGGAGGAAGAATTGGTCCGCGGGCGTGCGCGGAGTGTCGGTGGTTCTTGGCTGGATGATGCTCTTGGCGCTCTCCACCGCGCCGGCCTTTGGCCAAGCCTTCGGAACGATCAGCGGGACCGTGACCGATCCGAGCGGGGCCGGAGTGCCGGGCGCCAAAGTGACTGCGACGGAGACTCTCACCGGCTTTTCGCGCCGCATCACTTCCGGCTCGACCGGGGAGTATGTGATTCCGAATCTGCGCCCGACCGAATACACGCTGACCGTTGAGGCAAAAGGTTTCAAGAAAGCGATCCGTAAAGGCATTACGTTGCTCGCCAATCAAGCGGCCACAGTGGACATCCGCCTCCAGCTCGGCTCGACTGTCCAGACGGTGTCCGTGGTAGGAGCCGCGCCGTTGGTGAATACCGCCACACAGACTTTGAGCGACGTCGTGGGGCGGGATCGGATGGTGGACTTGCCGTTGAACGGCCGCGACGCCGTTGAGTTGATGAACCTTGTGGCCGGAGCCAGCGGAGTGTCGCCAGCGACCACCACCAGCCAATCCACGCTGCCCGGAGCCGCGCACGCCAATATCAACGGCTCCAGGGACAACCAGACGAGCTACTCGCTGGACGGGGCCAATTTTCTGGATCAATACTACAACGTCAACGTCCCCTTTCCCTTCCCGGACGCTTTGCAGGAATTCAGCGTGCAGACCGATAATTACAGCGCTCGCTACGGCGAAAATGCCGGCGGCGTGGTCAACGTAGTCACCAAGAGCGGGACGAATCAATTTCACGGTGACCTGTTTGAGTTCGTGCGAAACCCGGTCTTTAACGCGCGCAATTTCTTTGCGGCGAACCGCGACCAGATCAAACGAAACCAGTTCGGCGGCACGATCGGCGGCCCGGTCATCATTCCTCACGTGTACAACGGTCACGACCGCACTTTCTTCTTCTTCGGCTACCAGGGTGAGCGATACCGCGATGTGAGCTCGGCTCACGCCTTTATTCCGACCGCCGACGAACTCCAGGGAAATTTCTCGGCATTGCTCAGCGCCACCAATCCCGATAACCCCTTCGGCAAAGCGGAGAAAATCGTCAATCCATTCCCGTACGCGGTCGGGACGACCGGCCCCCGCCAGGCCTTTCCGGGCAACATCATTCCGGCGAGCGGCCTTGATCCCGCCGCGCTCAAGCTGGCAGAAAACTATCTTCCGCACGTTGGCGGAACGGGCGAAGTCTTTTACACCCACCCCACCGTCCAGAATATCAACCAACTCATCCTTCGCGTGGACCAGAAGCTGGGCGATAAAGACACTCTGACCGGCCGGTGGTATAAGGACCACGTTCTCCTCGAGCCGCAAAACCCCGCCGGCAACCTCCTAGGCTACGGGGCCGGATTTGACCAGCCAGTGAACAACCTCATGATCCAGGAGACACACACCTTCCGGTCGAACCTGCTGAACCAGGCCAGCTTCACCTTTTCGAATGTCCCGACCGCAAAGACGTTTGCGACCAACTCACCGAACGCAGCAACGTTCGGGGTCAAGGGTCTGTGGCTGCCCGTCACGCCCTGGATTCAGAATATCAGTGCTGCCGGCGCCTTCTCCATTTTCGGCGGCGCCTTGTGCCCTTTTAACAACAAGGACTACGGCGTCGAGGACAATCTGAGCTGGGTCGTCGGCCGGCACAACATTGATCTGGGCGCAAGTTTTGACCACTCCATCGTCAACCTGGGCGACCAGTTCCTGTCCCAGGGGTCTTTCAACTTCAACGCCAGCGTGACCAATAATCCCCTCGCCAGCTTCTTGCTCGGCTACATGCAAAACTTCCGCCAAGGTTACGGCGAGTATAAAAACAATCGAGACAATTTCTGGGCGTTTTACTTTAACGATAGCTTCCACGCCACGCCGCGCCTGACGCTGAACTACGGCCTGCGCTACGAACCTTATTTCCCCTGGAAGGAGATTAAAGGCCGCGCAGAGCAGTTCAGCCCGGCAAACTATTACGCCCACGTGAAGTCCGTCAAGTTCCCGAACGCCCCGCCCGGTTTGCTTTTCCCTGGCGACCCGGGCGTTCCCTTTGCCGGGGTACGAGGCAATTACGCGGACTTCGCGCCGCGCGCGGGCTTCGCTTACGACCTCACCGGCAACGGCAAGATGAGCCTTCGCGGCGGCGCGGGCTTCTTCTACGACTCCGGAACGGCGGGCGTGATCAACAACCGATTTGCGGATATTTCTCCTTTCAGCCCGCAGGTTTCGCTGACGCCATCGCCCGGGCCGTTCAGCGATCCGCTTCAAGGTTATACCGGCTTTTACCCGTTTCCGTTCACCTATCCTCCCGCCAGCAATACTCAATTCTCGTTACCGGACCTGGTCATTACTTACGACCCCTCCACCAAATACCTGGTGCCGGTGACCTACCAATGGGACCTCGTGCTGGAGCGCGAACTCGCTCGTAACTGGATGCTCCAAGTCGCTTACGTCGGCTCCGCAGCGCGCCATGAAAAGGAAACCATTGAGCTCGATCCGGCGCGATATATTCCCGGCAGCAAGCTGGGAACCGACGCGCGAAGGCTGTTTGCGCCGTATTACGGCTCGATCTCGATGGACGGCCAGGACGTCAATGCCAACTTCAATGCCCTGGAAGTCACGCTCAAAAAGCGCCTCGCGCGCCATCTTAGCCTCACCGCCGCTTACACCTATTCCAAAGCCCTCGACGATGTGCCGAATGGCGGCGGCAACAACGACATTGGAGCGGATTCGCCTTCTGCTCTTCCCTGGTACTTCCCGGGTCGGCACCAATTCGACTATGGGCCGTCGGGCTTCGATCAGACCCATCGGCTGGTAGTTTCCTACGTGTGGATGCTGCCTCAATTCTCCAACCGCAACCGCTTCACGCACGATGTCTTGGGCAACTGGCAGTGGACTGGCATCGTGACCGCCCAAACCGGAGGGCCTTTCACCATCACTGCCGGCAAAGATCAATCTCAAACCGGCTTGAACCAAGACCGCGGCGTGGAACTGCCCGGCGTTCCTGCTTTCGCGTCCAACAAATTCGGCGCTTGTGTCAATCGCGCCCCCTGTGTGGATTATCTGAATCCCGCGGCTTTCACCGAGCCGGCCATCGGGACGTTTGGGACGCTAGGCAAGGATAGTTTCCGAGGCCCGGCCTTCTTTGGTTGGGACATGGGCCTGTTCAAGGAGGTCCCGCTCACCGAGCGTTTCCGACTCCAGTTTCGCGCGGAATTCTTCAACGTATTCAACACCGTCAACTTCAATAACCCGACCGCCAGCGTGAGCGGCTCCGGCTTTGGAACCATCAATGGAGCGGGCGGGCCTAGAATTGGCCAATTGGCGGTGAAGCTGATTTTCTAAATTCGTAGCTCCGGCATCGGCCAGCCGGGTGCTGCGCAGCGCAATCGTCTCACTTAGGCTGCGCGTCGCGGTCGGCGCTTGGACCCGGAGCATTGAGACCAGCTCTCTGAAAGCTGCGACTTATCGGACCTGGCGCCCCGAACCGGTCGCGGGTGAAGGGCTGCGCGGGGGGGAAACCCACGGCCAGTCGAGGAGGAGGAATGATTCATCGAATGCGGCACGGCCTCGCGGCGGTAGTAACGGCGCTGGCGTGCGCCGGGCCGATTTTTGCGCCGGCGCCTACCGGGGCGTCAACGCTCAAGAAACCATCCTCCGAGTTCCCGCGCTCTGTTCTCTTGCTGGATAACGGTTGGATGTTCCATCCGATGCCGGACTTCCGGTCGTGGCCCGCCCTGCCCCAGCTTTCTACGGCCCAACTCAAGCAGTTGCATTGCCCGTGGCCCGGCGACAACTGGCAGCCCGTCCAACTTCCCGATGATTACGTCGTGCGAGGAAGCTTTTCCCGCCAGCCCAATCCAGCGCTGCTGGCTGATGGCGCGCAATGCCTTCCGGGCGGCCGTGAGTGTCGCCTACACGCCTCGGGAAGCGCGCTTGCATCCGCCCGCCGGCTGGCTAAGATGAAGCACCTTCCTCGACATGGCCGCTCGGCCTATGGCGGGCACGGGTACTTGCCCCTCTATCCAGCTTGGTATCGGCGCACGTTCTTTCTCCCAACCTCCGACCGCGGCAAAAGCGTTTGGCTCAACTTTGGAGGGGTGTACCGCGATGCTGTGGTTTTTGTTGATGGACGCCTCATGGCGCAGCATCCCAGCGGGTACACAGGGTTTCGGCTGAACATCACGTCGGTCGTCCGTTACGGAAAGCAAAACGATGTTGCTGTCTTTGTTGATCCACGCTGGTTCGAAGGTTGGTGGTATGAAGGCGGAGGAATCTATCGTCACGTGCGTTTAATCGTCACGGGCAAACTCCATGTGGCGCCGTGGGGGACGTTTGTCATCTCCAAGGTTCCTGGCCCCATCCAATACGGCTCGCCGGGTGGAGATCGCGCGGCGGCCCAACTGACCATTCAAACCACGGTTCGCAACGATCATGAGACCGACCAAAGGTTCGTTTTGGCGTCGCGGGTCATTGACCCCACAGGAAAGGTTGTTGCTTCAGCCGCCAGCGAGGAAATGCTGTCCGCCGGGCAACAAGCCACGTTTAGCCAGAGCGCGACAGTGCGGAACGCACTCCTGTGGTCGTTGCGCCATTGCAATCTCTACCGGCTGCTTACCACACTGCATGTGGGCCACGCGGCGGTTGACCGCAAGCTCACGACATTCGGCATTCGGACGCTTCGGTTTGACCCAGATCGCGGCTTCTTTCTCGACGGCAAGCACGTGGAAATCCGTGGGGTTGCTAACCACCAGGACTTTCCGGGAGTGGGCATCGGCGCGCCCGACAATCTCTGGGCGTGGCGAATTGCCAAGCTCAAGGCGATGGGCGCCAACGCTTATCGCTGCTCGCATAACCCCCTCGCCTCAGCCTTTTATCGGGCCTGCGACCGCATGGGCATGCTGGTCATGGATGAGAACCGGCATCTCGGAGACACCTACTACCCGAAGTCGGCCGCGGGGACGCCCTTTTCCGACCTGTCGGACCTCAACGCCATGGTCCTCCAACATCGGAACCATCCCTCGATCATCATGTGGTCCATGTGCAACGAGGAGGGACTGCAAAAGACAGCTTACGGCGCCAAGCTGTTTGCCGCCATGAAGGCCGACGTAAAAAAGATCGATCCAACTCGTCCCGTCACCAGCGCCATGAACGGCGGCTACACGAAAGTCGGATTCCTTTCCGTGGAAGACATTTTCGGGATGAACTATCACAACCCAGAGTTCGGTCAACTACACCGTGAGTATCCACATTTGATGATTTTTGGCAGTGAAGACGTGAATGCTTACAGCTCCCGCGGCGCGTATGAATCGCGCCGAGCCACTGCGCGCTGCTCCGAATACGGTCTCGGCTACGGCCCCGCTGCCAAAGCCGCCAAAGGCTTTTTCCACGGCCACGAGCCTTGGCTTTCCTGGGCGCCAGTGATGGCGCATCCTTTTGTGGCCGGGGAATTTGTGTGGACCGGCTTCGATTATCGTGGCGAACCCAATCCTTACAGTTGGCCGGCGGTCACCAGCCAGACCGGGTCGTTGGACCTTTCCGGGTTCTCCAAACCCGTCTATTACTATTGGAAAGCCTGGTGGGGAACAAAACCCTCAGTTTATATCTTCCCGAGTTGGAATCTTTCCAAGGCCATGATCGGTAAAACCGTTCTTGTCCGGTGCTTTTCAAATTGCGATCGCGTCAAACTCTTGCTGAATGGCAAAAGTCTAGGGACAAAGGACATGCCCCGCGACCAATACCTGGACTGGCAGGTTCCATATGAGCCCGGCGTCGTAACCGCTCGCGGGTACGATCATGGCCGGCTTGTGGCGTCGTACACTGTCCGCGCCGCCGGCCACCCGGTGGCTTTGCGCCTCGTTTCAGAGGTTAAGGGCATAACAGCCAATGGGGAGGATATCGCGCCGATCAGTGTAGAGATCATTGATAGTCACGGGGAGGTCGTGCCCAGCGCAAACAACTTGGTTCATTTCACCGTTACGGGCGCTGGGACGCTGGCCGGCGTTGGCAACGGCAATCCCTCCAGCCACGAGCCGAATTTTGCGAGCTACCGCCGCGCCTTCCGAGGGCTGTGCATGGTTCTGGTTCGCGCGGCGGATCATCCGGGAACCATCACGGTGAGCGCGCAAGCCTCGCGACTGCCCCCGGCGCATATCACCATTCACACTGCGCCCGCCGCGCCGCTCCAACGAGCAGCCAATTGAGAAGCTACCAGCGCCCGGCCGCCATCTTCGCTTTCAGAAAGGATCCGGTTTATGGCTCTGAAACCATATCGATTGTTTATCTTGGCCCTTCTTTTCTCTTGGCTTGCCGGGGTAGCTTTCGCAAAAGGACCCGAGCTGGCGCGCACCCCGCCGATGGGATGGAACAGTTGGAATCATTTTCATTTGAACATCAATGAGGCCGTCATTCGCGCCCAGGCAAAAGCCATGGTCACCAGCGGCATGAGGGCCGCTGGCTACCGTTACGTCGTCATTGATGGCGGCTGGGAAGGCTACCATAACGCTCGAGGAGTCTTCCGGCCTGACATTCTCAAGTTCCCGCACATGAAGGCGTTGTGCGACTACATCCATAGCCTTGGCCTGAAAGTAGGCATTCACGACAGCCCCGGACCGGTCACTTGCGCCGGCCGCGCTGCCAGTTACGGCCATGAGCGCCAGGATGCGGAGACTTTCGCTCGCTGGGGCATTGATTATGTCAAGTACGACTGGTGTAGTGGCAGCTTGGTTTATAAGCCTGACCAGATGAAGGCAGCCTACGAAAAATTCCATCGAGATTTGCTGCGGACCGGCCGGCCCATTCTTTATAGTTTGTGCCAGTACGGCATGCAGGACGTCTGGAAATGGGGAGCCTCGGTTGGCGGCAACATGTGGCGGACCACGGGCGATATCACTGACAACTACTATCGCATGGCCTATATCGGCTTCGAGCAAAACGGCCTGCAAGAGTACGCTGGGCCTGGCCATTGGAACGATCCCGACATGCTCGAGGTGGGCAATGGCGGGATGACGAATGAAGAATACCGCACGCAGATGAGCTTGTGGTGCATCCTGGCCGCTCCCTTGATTGCCGGCAACGACTTGACCAAAATGACCCCGCAAACTCTGGCCATCTTGACTAACCGGGAGGTCATTGCGGTGGACCAGGACCCGGACGGAATCCAGGGACATCGGGTGTGGGCAGAGGGCCCGCTGGAAATCTGGATGAAACCGCTGGCGGACGGCGGTAAAGCCGTGGGAATGTTCAACCGTGACGAACATGAAATGACCATCACTTTGAGGTTCAAAGATATCGGCATCACCGGGCCCGCGCAGTTGCGCGATCTGTGGGCGCATCAGGACCTGGGAACTTTCAACAGGGCCTATACGGCCATCGTGCCCAAACACGGCGTGGTTCTGCTCAGGGTGAAACAATAACCCCAAACGGCCAGGCTCCTGCTGATACGCCTTCATGGCGCCGGGGAGGCTTGTGGTATCTGATATAATTGTGAACTCTGAGATGGAGTTCCGATGTCGCGAACGGCAAGCGTGGTGATCGCGCAGGGTGGCGGGCCAACGCCGGTGATCAACGCCAGCTTATTGGGCGTCGTGCGCCAGGCGGCCCGCGAGCTGGGAGCCGGCGGCGAAATCTGGGGCGCGCGGAACGGCATCACGGGTGTCCTTCAAAACTGCTGGCTCGACTTGCGGAAAGTGAGCGGCCAATGGTGGGACCAGATTGCCGCTTCGCCAGGTTCCGCTTTGGGCTCTTGCCGAAAGATGTTGAACGCCGAGGAGGCTGCCAGAGCCGTCTCGACCCTGAAACAAAAGGACGTTCGGTACTTCTTTTACATCGGCGGCAACGACTCGATGGACACCGCTCTGAAAATGAATTTAGCGGCTTTGGAATTGCGCTATGAAATGGTATGCTGCGGAATTCCAAAAACGATCGACAACGATCTTCCCTTGACGGACCACTGCCCCGGGTTCGCGTCCGCGGCGCGCTTTATCGCTCAGTCCGCGGCCGATCTGGGAATGGACATCCGCAGCCTTCCCACGCCCGTATCGGTCCTCGAAGTCATGGGGCGTGACGCCGGCTGGCTCGTCGCGGCGACCCTGCTGGCGAGGAAGGACCCTGACGACGCGCCGCATCTGATTTATGTTCCCGAGATTCCTTTAATCCTCGAGAAGTTTTTAAGCGACGTGCAAGCCGTTTATGACAGGCTCGGGTGGGTTGTAGTCGCAGTCTCCGAGGGGGTCCGGGACGAAGGGGGACAAAACTGGAGCGGACGGCGTGACGAAAAAACCACCGATGATTTCGGGCACCGATTGCCGGGCGACGTTGCCGCCACGCTGGCGAGTCTGGTCACCTCAGAATTAGGACTCCGCGCCCGCAGCGAAAAGCCGGGGCTGCTGGGGCGGTCGTCGGCGATGATGGTCTCCTCCGTGGACCGCCGCGAGGCCGAAGAAGTGGGCGCTTTTGGTCTTGCATGGGCCAGGAAAGGCAATACTGGCTTTATGGCGTCCATCGAGCGGCAGCCCGGCCCCGCTTACCGCGTCAGCTACGGCGCGGTTCCTCTGCAAGAGGTCGCGGGTCAGACGCGCCTTTTGCCTTTAGATTACATTGCCGACAACCAGAATGACATCCGGCCCGAATACCATGCCTACGTGGAGCCGCTGATTGGCGGCCCACTCGCCCCGTATGCCCGCCTGGACACCGCGCCATTCGGGTGCAACAATCTCACTACCCGAGGACAATGACATGGCAACCCCTGTTTATCACATCGGCGAATATCGCTTTTCCCCCGAAGAATTTCTCCCCAGGAAACTGTTTGAAGCTATCACCGATGTGCGCGTTGACAGGCCGGAGATCATTCTCGAGGAGGCTCGAAAGCGCCGCAAGCGGCGGCGGCTGACGCTGGACGGGAAACTGGTGATTCTCGCCACCGACCACCCGGGGCGCCGGGTCACGGGCCTGGGCGCCGACGACCCTCTGGGCATGGGTGACCGTCACAGCTATCTGGCGCGCGCGCTGCGCGTGCTGACCACGCCCGGATGCGACGGCATTATGGGAACCACGGACTTCATGGAGGACTTGCTAATTGTCAGCGTGCTCGTTCGCGAATCCGGAGGGGCATCTTTCATTGATGATAAGGTGCTCGTCGGGTGTATGAATCGTGGCGGGCAGGCTGGCGTGGCGGGCGAAATTGACGACCGATTCACCTCCTTCACTGCCCGGCAACTGAAGCGCATGAATTTCGACGGCGGCAAACTGATGTACCGGCTGGACCCGGAAGACGACCGTACCATCAAGGCCATCAGCGATTGCGCCCAGGCGGTCACCGAACTTTATCGCGAAGACCTGTACGCCTTCCTCGAACCCATGAGCGTGCGAAGAAAGAAGGATGGCGGTTACGAGACCGTCAAGACCATCGAAGCGCTGGTGCGCGACGCCGGTGCAGCCGCGGCCCTGGGAGAGTCTTCCGGGCGAACGTTCCTCAAGCTTTCCTACACGGAAGGCTACGACCGCGTGGCCCGCGCCACAACCTTGCCGATTCTCATGCTGGGTGGCCCGCCGAGAGAGGACCCTACTTCGATTCTCAGGGACTTCACGGCCGGCATGAAGGCGGGCGCCAACGTTCGCGGAGTGATGGTCGGACGCAACGTTTCCTTCGCTGCAACAGAAGATCCCCGCGCGCTTGCCGCAGCCGTTTGTGGAATTGTCCATGACAACCTGACGACGGATGCCTCGCTCGATCGGCTTGCCGCAGAGCGCGGAAATCAAATGGATCTTTTCGCGCCCTGGCGCTGAGAGTGGCGTGCGGGGCGCCACGGTCACTCCGGCTTCGATGGATCGTGGCTTCTCGCGTGTCCAATGGGCCGCGGTGGGGAGGGCGCTGTCTCGAGCCAGCGGCATCTTGGGAGTGGGAGCCCGATATGAGCGCGCCAAACAAGCCCATCGCAAGCAGCCCGGCAGCCGGTCCTGCCTCTGGCGCGGGGAATGACCAATCGCTGACCGTCGGTGTTATTTTCCTCGGACGCCGCCGCCCCGGTTTTGACATGGAATGGGGCCGGCAGATGGAAGACGGGGCGCGCCGCGCGCTTCAGCAGACAGGTTTCGCCCTCTTTGAGTCGCCCGAAAAAGCCATTGATGACGCTTCATTCCGCCGGGCACTGGCCGCCTGCGAACAGAACGGCGCCAACGCCATCGTGTTGCTCCAGACAACGCTGGCCGACGGCCGCCTGGCCCCGACGCTCGCGCAGCTTTGGCCGGATCCGCCGGTGCTTTGGGCGACGCCGGAAAAGCCCGAGGGCGACATGATCAGCTCAAACTCGCTGGTCGGCACCCACATCTGGGCCTCGAACCTGCGGCAGATGGGCCATTCCTTCGAACTGGTGTATGGCGATCCCGATGCGGCCCTGACGCGCCAGCAACTCGTTGAGGCGGTGCGGGTGGCCGCCACGGTGCGGCGGCTCCGTTCAGCCCGCCTAGGCCTGGTTGGCGGGCCGGCACCCGGCTACTTCGCCATGAGCGCCGATCCGTTTGCCATCCATCGCGGCCTGGGGGTCCAAATCCAGACGTTTAGCTTGCTGGAGTTTGCTAAGGTCGTTGAGAGTTTCAATGAAGAAGCGGTAGCCGCTGACGTCGCAAAAGTCAAGGCTCTCGGCATGCCGCACAAAGACACGACCGACGACGACCTGCCGATGGCGTCCCGCCTCTATCTCGCCATGCGGTCATTTCTGGACAATGAAAGCCTCGATGCCCTGGCGGTCCGCTGCTGGCCGGAGATGCCGAACGTTTTTGGCCAGTGGCCGTATCTGGGGATTGCCCGCCTGGTGAACGATGGCCGCGCCGTTACCTGCGAAGGCGACGCCGATGGCGCGCTGGTGGCCTGGACCGGTGAAAGCCTGGGCCTGGGACCCGGCCATCTTTCGGATTGGCTCGAGCACGACCAGGAGACCATCACTTTGTGGCACACGGGTCTTGCGCCGATGTCCCTTTCTCCGCCCCCCGGCGAGCCCGGAGGTCCGCGCATCGCTCGCCATTTCAACATCAGAAAGCCCGCCGTGGTGGAAGCGACAATTCAGGAAAACATGCCGGTGACCGTTGCGCGTTTCTGGCGGCTCGATGGAACCTACTATCTGACGGCCCGAGAAGGCTGCACGGTCAAACCCAAACGGGAGCTGATGGGCACCAATGCGTTGGTGCGGCTTCAGAACCAGGACCCGCGAGAGTGGTTTGAAGACCTTTGCCACCAGGGCATGCCCCATCACGTCACCATGTTTCGCGGCCATCACGCCGCGTTGCTGCGCCGCTTCGCCCGCACCCTCCCCATGCAATTCATCTGACAGACTGCCCGCGGCGAACGAAAAACAGCAGCGCGCCAAGGGCTCCCAAAGGCATAAGCGCCGCCACTGAAAGCGCCGAGCTCCAGATGTCATCAATTTTCAAGTCATGTATATTCTATAACTTGAGAAGAGCCTGGGTTTGGAGACCGCCCTAACCTTCCCCCGAAAGCCCGCGTCGCCCACATACCAACGGCAAGCCGGCGTAGCGCGGCCCGCCGCCTTTGTGGTCGGCGTCTTTTGGCTGTGATGGTTGACCTGTCCGATTCGGGTTCGCGGATCGGCGGGCGTTGATGGCGCTCGTGGAACTTTGCGTCACCGGCTTG
>JAKAWO010000255.1 GCA_021827255.1 Acidobacteriota bacterium
CGCGCTCAGTTCCCCGCATGGCCATCAGCCTTCAATCCCACCACGCCGGAAGCATCCCCGCCAACTCGACTTTGACGCAGCCGTGCTCACCGCGCTAAGGTTGTTGAGCGGGCGACCGGAAAGGGAATATACTGCCCACCGTGAAGGCGAGCGGCCAGAGCATCATCGCAACCCTTAACGAGATTCTCGACTGGTGCCGGGCCAAGGCCAGGATGCAGGTTCCCGGAGAGGGTGGAGAGCGCCCACTAAGAGCCCGCCTGTGCGAGGCGTTCCTCGAGAAGCTTGTTGGCTGGCCGCCGGACTTCATCCTTTCCGGCGAGAGGTACGACATTTCCCTTCTGAATCCAGAGGATCAGCCGGTCATAACGATCGAGACCAAAGAGCCGGGGCATATAACTGCGCGGGCGGAATACGAGGCATTCTTCTTGCGTCTCCGCCATTACACCAGCATCCGGCACGCCTACATCACCAATGGATCCTATTGGGAGCGGTATGACATCCACGCCATACCTGAGGACGTTCAGGAGCTGACTGAGGCCCATTTTGAGGATGCCGACTCCGCCACGGCGCCCGCCCTCTTTGAGGACGCAATTCCTCGGAAGGCAGGGCGTCACCTTGAGCTGAGGTTGAACAACGGGGAGGCTGCGCGGGCCGAGGAATTCTTTGCGCCGCTCGAACCGGCTATATACCTCGATCTGAGCAAACCTCTCGCGCCCGGCAGTCATCGTCACAAACTGACGCTGGAGAAGCCCGACTTCATCGAGGCCTTTAGCGGGGCAATCCGCGACCACATCGCGGATTTCCGTGCGCTTTTTATCAGGATGTTCGCACGCTTCCGGGCGGGGGAGGCGGGGACTTCGGCGGCCACCGTGGCCCGTGAATGCTTTGAGCTCTGGTGTGAGCGCAGTTACGTCCTGCCGCCCGACTCGCTTCATCGGCGGGTGGAAAGCGCCCTGGCTTCCAAGGACGTCTCCGCCAACAACCTGGCCCGCATCTTCGCCGGCGACTACGGCTTCCCCCATGAGACTGCGGGCTCAGTGGGGGAAGCGCTTTACGCGGAACGTAAGAAGAAAAAGTCCACCCCTGAGAAGCGCAAGGACCTGCTTTGGCCGTTGTACGAGCCCGCCATCCGCAATTATGCCACGCAGACCGCGCACGTCTATGTGGCGCGCCTGCTGCTCTACCGCATTGGCGAAGACCAAGCGATTTTTTCCGAAAGGATTTCCGGCGCGGCGCTCCAGCTGATCCTCAATCCCAGCGGGGACTCCAGCGGCATCGTCTCCGGCGGCGGGCCGCTGTCCGTGTCGGCCATCGAGACCTTGCGGGCGGAGATGGCGGGATTTGCTGGCAGCGTCTATGAGTCGGGGGAATTTGACTGGTGGCGCATTGTCCACCGGGAGGAACTCTCCGAGGCCGAGCTCGGACGAGCGCAGACCTTCGAGGGGCAACTTGACGCCGCCAACAAGGGCCTGTTGCGCTTGCTCAGCGTTTATGACCTGAGCGGGGTGGATCTTGATATTTGGAGAGATATCTACCAGCACTATCTGCCTGAAGAGGAGCGGCAACAGCTTGGGGGCTTTTATACCCCGCAGGAGCTCGTGGACCTCACGTTGGACTACGCCGGCTACAAACCGTCGCTCGAAAAGCTTTGCGAGAGGTCACTGATTGACCTGGCTTCGGGCTCCGGAGCGTTCGTGGTCAGCGCCCTGCAGCGCCTTCTCGCGCACCTGAACGATGAGGCTCAACCCTGTCACAGCCGGTTGTACGTTCGCAATATCCCTGACTGGAAGCAGGCTGACGCAATGCTCCAGGTCGTTGCCAGGAAGATCCACGCCGTAGACATTCACCCTTTTGCGGCATTCCTGACGTATATCAACTTCCTCTTCGGCGTCCTGCCGCTCTACGCGCGAGTCCGCCGCCAGAGGAGGAACTTTAGGCTGGAGGCTGCGATCTTTGCCGGCAACTCACTCCTCACGCCGGGCGAGAATGCCGGCCAGCACGAATTAGACCTCGCCGTGAACTCGCGCATCCAGTTGAGCCTTCATGCCCGCGAACGATACCGCGCCATGGCCGGGGACAAATTTGATTTCGTCGTGGGAAACCCACCGTGGGGCGGCATCCTGAAAGGACGCCTCGCCCCCATTTTCGACGAGCACTACAAGGAGCAACTGGCGGGTGAATACCGCGACACTTACACAGGGAAGCTGGACATCTATGCATTGTTCTACGACCGGGCGCTTAAGCTCCTCCGCTCGGGCGGCACGGTCGCCTTGGTCACACAAGGCAGCTTTATTGACAAGGACTGGGCGGGGCCTCACACCGAGTACGAGCGCGGCCAGCCGGTCCAGATTATCGGCCTGCGGCGGGAACTTGCCGAACAAGCAAGCCTGCGATATCTGATTGACCTGAATCCATTTGGACAGATCTTCTTTGGCGCCATGAACATTCCCTGCATCGCCGTGTTTGAGAAACGCCCGGCGTATGAAGGCGAGGAAGCCTTGGTCCTGCTCTCTTCCAAGAAGTCGTGGCCCAAGGGCAAGTCCGCGGCGGAGCGGCGAACGGAGGCGGTCTCGATAGTCCGGCACTGCCTCGAGCTGGTGGGGAAGTCCGGCGAGCCGCTGAAGCAGGATTTTGCCGCGGCCTTCAGGTTCCCGCTGGCCCGTCTGCGGGATTTTGGCGGGGCGCGATGGCTCTTGGCCCCGAAAGAATTCAGGATCCTCGCCCGCCCCGACTGGCCGCGCGCCGCGCAGTTGCTCGAGCCAAGCCAGGGCGTGACGGTCGGAGGCGAGGGCTGCCTTTCCATCTTCCTTATGACCGAGGCTCGCGCCGAAGAACTCGGGCTCGAAAAGAGCCTCCTCTATCGAATCATTAAAGGGCATGAAACGGTACCCTGGCGGCCGGAATGGGGCGGCAACGTGATCCTCTACCCTTACGCCAAGGACAAAGAAGGGCGCTGGCGGCCGGCTTTTGCCTGCAAAAAACCTCCCGTGTTCGATGCCCTTGACTTCGAGCACTATGCCGACAAGTTCGAGCACGACCTCATTCGCACGTATCGGCTGAACTCCATCACCATTAAGCGCCTCTTCGAACACCGCCGTGACGCGCTGGAGATTGTCAGGTATCCGAAGGCAGCGGAATACCTTATGAAGTTCTACGAAAAACTATCGGGGAGAACGTTCGAAAAGAAGCCGATTTACCACTGGAACAAGGAATGGTACGAGTTTCACCGGCCTCGCGACGCCGAGATCATCTTCGGACAGCCGAAAATCATCTCGCCTCGGCTGACCCCGCGCGTGCGATTCGCGCTCGACCAGGAGGGGATCGGAATTCAGGATTCTTGCATTTCTCTTGCAGTCAGCGACAGTACCCGGCCCGCCTACGAAGAATTTCGCGTGCAGTTGGCCAAGGTGCTGGGCCGCGAAGTCAAGGCCGTGACGGTGCTTCGCTACCTGCTGGCATTTATGAATTCCTCTTACGCTCAGGAGCTTCTTACAACGGGCCGCAGGCCGACTCCCAAAGGCCACTACCAGATTGACGAGTTGTTCCTCGGCGAACTCAGCATTCCGCTGTGTCGGACAAAACGTGAACTTCAGGGACTCCTTGGTGTTGTGGAAGCCTGCATGACCGCCCGCACAGAAAAATCTCTCGCCGAGGCCGAATTCCGGCTGAATGCAGCCGCGACCCAGCTTTACGCTGCGCGCTAAGGTGTGAAAGGAACCCCCTTCGGGGCCAACCCGCTCAGCGCACCCCGACCTTGAGATGCCAGCACTATGCAACTTTTTCGATCTGCAGTCAAGGGAAAAATTCGCTTTTTGTTCGCTCGCGACGGAAGGCCCGGGAAGGCCGTGAGCGGCCTTTGGTCTTCCGGCTCGAGATCGTGCAGGGCGATCGATGCGGGCGAAGCCGGAGACGATGACATAGCGGGGAATTTCCTCTATGCGTCCATCGCGCGCAAGGTCCTGAAGGTAACGGAACGCCTGCGACTCCGCCTCGGCCAGGTCCTTGCCGAAACTCTTGTGCTCGACGAGCGCCACGCCCGGCCAGAACAAATCAATGTAGCCATAGTCGCCGGAAAGATTTTCGACCGGCTCTTCGAAGCCCGCTACGGCCCGGCGGCGGGGCGGAGGCGTTCGGCCGAACGGGCAAGGCGAAGGGTGGAGGGTTCACTCAATCGAGGTCAATCTCACGCAGAGGAGGGGTGAGGGGCTGATCCTTCGATTTCTTCAGGGCTTCTTCGAACTTGCGGTCGAGCAATTGGGATTTGGCTTTTTCGGCTTCGGCGCTTTTCCTAAAAAGGTCGTCGCGGCGCCGCGCCTCCTCTTCCAGCAGGTGGGCGGCGTCCTGGAGGTCGCGGCTCTTGTCCGGGCGAGGCGGCGGCTGGTGAGAGACGACTTGCCCGAGCGCCGCGTCCACGGTCAAAAGGCTGCCACAGCAAGGGCAAGTGACCTGCAAGGAGGCTTGGCGCGAACCTTCCCGCCGCATGAGCTCAGGCTACGCCGCCGGGCGGCAAC
>JAKAWO010000256.1 GCA_021827255.1 Acidobacteriota bacterium
TTCCGATCTAAGGCGTTCACCGTGCCGGCGTTCGCGCCCTGAACCGGATTTTGGAGCGGAAAGTCCCGAGAGAAGGTAAACCCTGCCACGTAAGCGTCGCCCGAACTATCCACCTGAATGCTTGTGCCCACGTCGGTGCTCGACCCGCCGAGATAGGTGGAATAAATGAGGCGCGAGCCGGTGAAATTCACCTTGGCCACGAAAGCGTCCGTGGAACCGGCATTGGTTGGTTGCAGAGGGTTGAGGGTGGGGAAGTCCGGAGACTGCGTGGAGCCGGTCACGTAAGCGTTGCCGGAGGAATCCACGGCGATGCCCATGCCGGCGTCGGCGCCTGTGCCGCCCAGGTAAGAAGAGTACACCAAGCTGGTCCCGGTGCTGTTCAGTTCGGTGACGAAAGCATCGCCAGAGCCTCCGTAGGTTGACTGAAATACTCCAGAGGTGGTCGGAAAATCGGCGGAGGTCGTGCTGCCGGTGACGAAAGCGTCTCCGGCGGCGTTGACCGCGATGGCGGCGCCCGAATCCGTGCCAGTTCCACCCAAGTAAGCCGAATAAACGAGCTGAGGCGTAGCTGATGAACTCGACGCTGAGCCGGCGGGATTTAGCTTGGCGACAAACACGTCACCATTGCCTTGGTAAGTTGTGCTCTGAGCGCCCGTCGTGGCAGGGAAATCGGAGGAGTTGGTAATCCCGGTTACGTAAGCATTGCCGGAGGAATCCACGGCAATGCCGTAGCCGATGTCCCCGCCCGTCCCCCCTAAGTAGGTCGAATACGCCAGCACCGGGTCAATGACAAGTTTCTGGCGATGATTGTAGGCGCCGAGCGCAAAGGCGACCCGGTTGCCGGCGTGGAGCGCATAGCGAACCGCCACTTCCCGCCGCTCTCGTCCTCGGCCTTGATAGGCTAGGGGCCGGCGAAGGTATATCTCTCCCCCCCTCGCCTTCAAGATCAGGCCGCCCGCCGCGTCAACGCGCATTGATTCCACGCCCATCACGCCCATGCGGATCGCCTGGGGATTGGCCCCCGAGGATAGAATGAAATCGTTCTCCAGTTGCCCCTGCCGGCCGCTATACACCAAGTCCACTCCGGGATAAATTTCCTGGTAGCGCACCTGCGCGTAATGAGGAATCCTCGTGCGCCAATCGCGCGGATCGTTACCCATAAAATAATTGCTGTATCCCGAGACCCGGTCGGCTCCCGTAATTTTTGCTTTTCGGCTGGCGCCGAGGAGTTCCATGCGGACAACGTCCGTGGTCGCTAGCCGGTGGCTGTTCTTCCGACTCCCGGCGCCGGGCTCCCTGCCGCGGGCCAACGTGAGCACAGCTTGGCGAGAGGTAAGAAACAACGTGTAACCCGGTCCGCGGGCCAAGTATCTGACGCGCGGGTTGGTTTGCCCTTGATTGACTTCAAAGCTCAGGGGCAATTGGGCGTAGGCGCTGACCCAAGCACGGCGCGTGGGCGCGGCGCTGGGCCGAGCTTTCCCCATCCTGCTCCGGCCCAAGGCGGCGAAGATAAAAACCAATCCGAGCAGGCCAAAACGCGTCAGGGATCGCCATCCTGAATACCGGGTCACCTGGGAGGTTTTGCGCATCACGGTAAAACTTGTTTCGTTCACAACTCTTCTCCTTGAAGGCGTCAGAACTCAACCCGAGCCGGCCGCAAGACTTCGGTGGACATGATCCTCATCCGCGCCGCCGGCCGGGAACGCTGCGGCGCCCATCCCTCGGAAGGTTACGGCGAGCCAACCGCCAAATTCACCGTCGTGGCCCGCCGAATGCTGCTGTTGCTCCCTAACGTGCCCACCAAAGTAAATGTGTAGGTGTTGGCCGGCGTGCCGGTTTCCGCCGGGGTTGAGGACGGCCCGTAATAGTAGTTGTTGCACGCCGCTACAAAAGCCGCCAACAAGATCACCAGGGCCAGAATGACCGCGCTCGCACGCGCTCGATGCCAGGCCGCGCCAGGCCGGCGACGGGCGAGGGCCGCAAAAGCGCCCAGCATGACGAACAGCGCCACCGAGCCCAGCCACCAGGCTCCCCGGGGAAGCGGCCCGAGCGGCGGCGCGCCGCGCGGGCGCTGCGCCAAAACGGAGGCGGCGGCTGGGGCCGTCGTCTTGAGGCTGAGCGTCGCTGTGGCGGGCGTAGTCCCGTTGAGCGTCAGACCCGGCGGAGAATAACTACAGGTCGCGGCGGGCGGAAGATTTGCGCAACCGAGGAGCACCACCCGATTGAATCCATTCATCGGCGTCACGGTCACCTTGTAGGTGGCAGAGTTTCCGGCGGTCACCGAGGTAATCGGCGGGGTGGCGGAAAGCGAAAAGTCGGCGAAAAAGATCGTCAAAGCGACGGCGGACTTCTGACTGCCGCTGGTTCCCGTAACCGTGAAATTTGTCGGATTGGAGGTTGCCGCGGAGAGGCCGCTGACGGTCAGCGTGCTGCTCTCGCCAGCGGTAATGGAAGCAGGATTAAAGCTGCACGTTACGTTGCTGCACGAAAGCGCAATGCTGCTGGTGAACGAGGCGGGGGCCGAAGCCGTGATGGTAAAGGTGTCCGTTTTCGTTCCAATGAGGAGGGCGGACGAGGGCGCATTGGCCGAAAGCAAAAAGACGGGGTTGCCGGTCCCCGAAAGCGCGACGGCTTGAGGGTTGTTGGCCGCATCGTCCTTGATCGTCAAACTGCCGGGGCTCGCGCCCGTTGCCGTCGGAGTGAAGGTGACGCTGACCGTGCAGGCCTCGCCCACATTGAGCACGCTGGGCGCCGTGAAAGGACTTCCGCAGTTGTCGGTCTCCGCGTAGGCGCCCGAGACGCTGATCCCCGTCAGGCTGACCGCCGTAGTGCCCGTGTTGACGAGCTGAACGGTTTGCGGCGGGCTGGTGGCGCCCACAACTTCCGCCGGGAAGGAAAGGCTGCTCGGCGAGGCCGTCAGCGCGCCCGCGGAGGTGATGCCGGTTCCTGTCACAGCGATCGCCTGCGGACTCGCTTGAGCGTTGTCGGTGATCGCGACCTGATCCGTTTCCGAGCCGGTCTGATTGGGAGTAAAGGTCACTTGAATGGCACACGTCCCGCCACCCGCCGGCACCTCAGTCCCACAGTCGTTGGTTTGGCTGAAGGGTCCGCTGGCCGTAATTCCTGTAATATCCAAGGGCGCGCTGCCCATGTCCGCCAAGGTAATCGTCTGCGGATTGCTGGGGCTGTTGAGCGCCTGATTGCCAAAGTTAAGGCTTTGCGGGCTGAGGGCGACGGCGGGCGCGTCCTGCGGCCCGATTTTGGCGAGGAAGGCATTGGAAATACTGCTTGATCCCTCAAAGACCGACTCCGGCGCCCCGGCGATTACAGGAAAATTCGCCGACTCCGTGCTGCCCGTGACGTAAGCATCGCCCGAGGAATCCAAGGCAATCGCCTGGCCGGAGTCGTCGCCACTGCCGCCGAGATAGGTGGAGTAAATGAGGTTGCCGGAGGGGCCGAACTTAGTGACAAAAGCGTCGGAACAGAGTGTCGAACCGCAGGTGCTCGATCCAGAAAGGCCCTGAATTCTTTCGAGCGCGTCCAACAAAGGGAAGTTATTGGATTGCGTGAAGCCGGTCACATAAGCGTCTTTCGACGAATCGAGAGCAATCGCATTCGCCTGGTCGGCGCCCGTGCCGCCCAAATAGGTGGCATAGACCACCTGCGTCGCCCCGGGCGAGAGCTTGGCGACAAAGGCGGAGTTGCCCGCCTGATCGTGATTGGTGGTCTGAAAAGCCGTCGGGGTCACGGGAAAATCGGCTGATGACGTGCTGCCCGCCAGGTAGATGCTGCCCACCGAGTCGAGGGCTATGGAATGAGCGCTATCCATTCCGCTTCCACCCAGATAGGTGGAAAACACCAGGGTCGAGGTGGTGGGAGAGATCTCGGTGACAAACGCATCCGACACTCCATCGAGCGAGGGTTGCAGGGCGCTTTGAGTAGGAAAGTCGGAAGAGAAAGTCTGCCCGGCGACATAAACATTCCCACTGCCGTCCACGGCGATCGCCCGCCCTTCATCAGCCCCGCTACCCCCGAGGTAAGTCGAGAACAGGAGGGCTGAAGCGGTGGGATTCAATTCGGAAACGAAGGCATCTGAAGAGCCGTTCAGTCCTATTTCCAAAGGAAAGCGAGTTGGGAAATTGGTTGATTGGGTGGAACCTGTAACGAAAGCATCGCCTGCGGCATCCACGGCAATCGCGCGCCCGAAATCGTCACCACTTGTCGCGGGGCTTGTCGTGGTGGCGGCGGTTCCGCTGCCGCCAAGATAGGTGGAATAGAGCAGCGAGCCGGTGGGGCTCAGCTTGGCGACAAAGGCATCACTGCCGCCGGCATTTTGGGTTTGAAAAGCGCCCGGGGTGGTTGGGAAATCACTCGAATACGTGTAGCCGACGATGTAAGCGTTGTCGGAC
>JAKAWO010000257.1 GCA_021827255.1 Acidobacteriota bacterium
GTTGAACAGCGCCAGGCCCAGCGTGATGCGCTCCCACGTCCAGTAGCGGCCCGTCATGATCGCCGCCGCCACGCCCACCAGCGCCCCGCCCACCGCCACAATGGGGCGGATGCCGAAAAAACTGAGCCCGGCGCGCACGCCAATGAATTCCGTCACCAGGGTGAGGAAATTTCCGAGCACGAGATCGCCCATGCTGAAAAAGCCCCAAAACCGGCCAAAGCGGTCAAAGATCAATTCCGCATGGCCGCGATGCGTCACTGCTCCCAGGCGCACCGTCATTTCCTGCACCACGAATCCCATCAGAAAAGTCAGCGCGACGAAGGGAATAAAAAAGCCGACCCCGAAGCGGGAACCCGTGGCGGAGTAGGAAAGCATGCTGGGGGCGTCGTTCTCGCCCAGAAAGACCAGGATGCCCGGCCCGACCAGAAGCCAGAGCACGCGCAGCCCGCCGAACGGCCCGGCGGTTCTTTCTTCGCGCCTCGCCCGCGTCACCTCCCAGCGGTCGCGCGCCCGGTCGAGATCCTCGTGGGTCAAAAGCCCCGCCAGCTCGC
The DNA here is from genome assembly GCA_021827255.1 of Acidobacteriota bacterium. GTDB lineage: Bacteria > Acidobacteriota > Terriglobia > UBA7540 > UBA7540 > JAKCCV01. The sequence continues at coordinate 552 of JAKAWO010000257.1, forward strand.
CTCCGGTCGCCGCCGCGCTGGCGGGTTCAGCCGTCGGGTGCGCAGGCTGGTAGGTCTCGATTGGGTCTTGCGATGGAGCCATATTTACCTGACTAAACTCGCGGGCGTAAACCGCAGTTTACACATCCCGTCCGGGTTCGTCAATTCTGCTGCCGCCGCCCAGCTGAGGAGGGCCGCCTCGAACAGATTCGACGTCAAGGGCCTGGTCGCGCCCCGGTCAGCCAAGAAGTGATTCCGGAAAGTGCCTCGCCGCGCGCGCGAGACCCGCGTCGGCGGTACCATCTCAACGCCGCGCGGTTTCAACGATTCACGTTTTAACACCCTCCGTCGCCGGGGACTCGCGCTGAGGAAATCATGACAACCGAGTGTCGAGTGTGATATAAGACCTGCATTTACATGGTCGGACCAGAGAGCGATTTTAGCGAGGAGGAGTGTTCGAATGCGAAAACGAATCATGGTAACCCTGGTTTTACTCGGATGGACAATGATGGCGTCGGTGGTTGTTGCGGCTCCAAGAACCGGCAAGAGCAAGGCTCAGGCGGCCACCGCGGCCAATGTGAGCGACCCTGCCATCACTAAGGGCGTCGAAGCGCGCCTCGCCAAGACGCGCTCCCTTAAGGCCGTGCCGATTCACGTCGAAACCAAGGGCGGCGTGGTGACGCTTACCGGAACTGTGCCGAAGTGGTGGATGAAAGGCGTGGCCACGCGCGAGACCAAGAGGGTTGCCGGCGTGAAGAAGGTTAGCGACCAGCTCAAGATCGCTCCCGGAGGAATGCCACACAGAAAGAAAAAGGCCAAGCCGTCCCCCAGCAAGAGCTAGAGGATTTCGTCGGCGTCATCGCAAGTTGAGTTCCCAAAAGGTGGCGTCGGGCACGGGATTCCGGTCATACGCTGCGATAGGCGTGAAGCCCAGCGAGCGATAAAGCTGGAGGGCGCGCGTCATGGAGGGCAGCGTATCCAGGCGCAGCCGCTCATAGCCGAGCTGGCGGGCGTTCTCGATTGCCGCCTGCACGAGTTGCCGTCCCAGACCCAGGCCCCGATAAGCCGGCCGCACGTAGAGCCGCTTCAGCTCGCCGGCGTTACCGGAAAGCCTTCGCAAGCCAGCGCAGCCGGCGGGCGTTTCCCCCTCGAGCGCAAGATAAAGCCCCGTATAGTTCTCCGGCAACCTCCGCAATTCCTCCTCGAAACTCTGGAAGCACAGATCCGTGTCGAGCGAGTTGGCATACTCGCGAAAAAGCTGGCGGAGAATTTCCACATGCTCCGCCGTCTCGGCCTGGATAATTTGTGGCATGGTGCGATGGAACTCGCCCGCGCGCTGCAAAATGGAGGGCCGCCGCCTCGCCCTATCGAACTTGAATCAGCGGCTTGGTTCTTGGAATCGCTTCGCCGATTTCCCGCGCGGGCACTCCGAGCTCGCCGAGACGCGCCAAAAGCGGCGCGACATCACCAGCAGCAACACCCAGCAGCAGGCCGCCGGAGGTTTGCGGGTCATAAAGCAGATTTCGCGCTGCCTCGGTCACGCCCTCCGCGAATCCGACGCAGGCGCTCATAAACTCGATGTTGCGCGTGAGCCCGCCGGGCAAAAAACCTTGGCGCGAGCATTCCATCGCCTCCGGCAGAAATTCAACGCGGGCGGAGTCCACCACGAGGCTGACCTCGCTCGCTACGGCCATTTCCCGCGCGTGACCGAGCAGGCCGAAGCCTGTGATGTCCGTGGCAGCGTGGACTTCAAACGCGAGCGCGGCTTCGCTGGCGGCGCGATTGAGGGTGGACATGGAGGCAATCGAGGCTGCGACCGATTCGCGGCTCGCCCGGCCTTGCTTCAGCGCCGTCGAGATGATGCCGGTGCCGATTCTCTTGGTCAGGATCAGGCGGTCGCCCGCCCGCGCTCCGGCATTCGAGAGGATGCTCTGAGGATGGATGACACCGGTGACCGCGTAACCGAATTTGATCTCTTCGTCGCCGATCGAGTGGCCGCCGATCACCGCGCAGCCGGCTTCTTGCATTTTGGCGAGCCCGCCCTCGAGTATTTTCAGAAGCATTTCCGGATCGCGGCCCGTGTTCGGAAATCCGACGATCGAAAGCGCCGAAATCGGCCGCCCGCCCATCGCGTAGATATCACTCAGGGAATTGGCGGCGGCGATCTGGCCAAACGTATTGGCGTCATCCACGATGGGCGTGAAAAAGTCCACCGTCTGGACAAGCGCCAGGTCGTCCGTCAAACGATACACGCCCGCGTCGTCAGCGGTGTCAAAGCCGACCAGGACATTGGGGTGATTTTGCTTCGGCAGTCGGCGCAGCACTGAGTCCAAAATACTTGGACTCAACTTCGCCGCTCAACCCGCCGCTTTCACCATCGCCGTCAATCGCGTTCGGTCGTCCATACTCGGCAATTATAGGTGCTGGGTGACGGGAAGCCAAACGGTTATTCCTTCCCGAGTTCGCGCCCGCAGTTCCGGTCAGATGCTGTTCACAGGCTCATTACAGGGGAGCGGGCGGCAAAAGGCTTATTTTAGGCTGACTCCAAGCTGGCCCAAGTTTGACAGGTTTTAGCGTTGACGCTAGCATGGGAATTTAAGCCCATTCATGCAAGCCTTTGCCCGGCTAGGGGGCATAAAGTTCAGTCTATGTTCGACTCACTTGTTATTACGTTGCGCGAGGGCGTGGAGGCTGCTCTCATGGTGGGCATTGTCATCAGTTATCTAAAGAAAGCTGGCAGAGAGCGGTGGATTCGGGCGGCGTGGTGGGGTGTGGCGTCAGCGAGCGGGATCAGCATCATCATGGCCTATGCACTGAGACGCTGGGAATTGAACGAGGACGCTTACGAAGGCTGGATCATGCTCGTGGGCGCGGCCTTTGTGATTTCAGCGATGATTTGGATGTGGCGGACGGGCAAGCACATGAAGCGGGAAATCGAGACGCGCCTTCTTCGCCTGGCCAACCCCGCGTCTCGTTCCGGCGCTCTGGGTGTTTTCCTGCTGGTTTTCCTGATGGTGGCCCGCGAAGGGGCGGAAACCGTGCTGTTTCTCGGCGCCGTGTCCTTTCAAACCACCGCGCTCCTCAATTTCATTGGCGCCGTGGTGGGTCTTGGCCTGGCGATTGGCTTGGGGGTGGCCTTCTTCAAGGGGAGCCTAAAAGTCAACCTGCGCAGATTTTTTAGTGTGACCGGGCTCATCCTGCTGGTGGTCGCTGTGCAACTCCTGATTTCCGGCTTCCATGAGCTTTCGGAGGCCCAGATTCTTCCTTCCAGCCGGCGGGAGATGGCCATCGTGGGGCCGATTGTAAATAACGACGCCTTCTTCTTTGTGGTGATTATCTCACTTTGCATTTTTCTTCTCGTGGCGGGAAAAATTCAGGCGGCGGCCTCAAAGGGTGCGGGTCTCGCTGCGTTGCCCGCTCCCGAGCGGCGGAAGTTACTTGCCGAACAGAGTCGCGAGCGTTTCTGGAAACTGGCCGCGACGGCCGTCAGTCTGGTCGCCCTCATTCTCATCAGCACTGAATTTGTCTATTCGAGGGCGGCGCAGGCCATGTCGCCGCCCGCCCCGCTTCACCTCGCGGAGGGAGTCGTCCGGGTGCCGGTGTCGAATTTGAAAGACCACCAACTGCACCGCTACGTCGTCACTTACGACGGCGCCCCGATCCGTTTTATCGCCATTCTGGACTCTTCCGATTCTGTCCGAGTGGCGCTCGACGCCTGCCGAATCTGTGGCACGCAGGGCTACGTGCAAGAAGGTCAGAACGTGGTGTGCCGCAACTGTGGCTCCGCGATTTACATTCCCACGATCGGGACGGCAGGCGGCTGCAATCCGATCCATCTCGACTACGTAGTGCGCCATCGAACGGTCCTGATCTCC
>JAKAWO010000258.1 GCA_021827255.1 Acidobacteriota bacterium
CGGGCGGCTCATTGGTACGCAGGATGGCCTCGCCAAACTTGAGCGGCGTCGTGAACGTGCCCTGCCGGTCGAAGATGCCGGAGAACGTTCCGAGCCCTTTCGTCAGCACTGTCGTTCCCGAGAGCAGGAAATCCCCGTCACCAAACACGGCAATCCGCAGCGGCTGGAGCTGCTTCCCCGGCTCGTTGCCAACCCTGAAGTGGGAGTCAACGGTGCCATCGCCGTTGTATTTGACGATCAGCCAGGCAGGCTTTGGCTTTCCCTGCGGGCGCTGGCGGGCGGCGTTTATTAAGGCATAGAGGGTGCCATCGGCGTCCACATCGTAGCTGAACCGGAACAAATTCCCGTAGCCGGAGAGCGCCGGGAGGGGGTACTGCGTCACCTCCTTCGTCTGAATCGAGATTTTGGAGACAGGAACGCGGCTAGTCGAGCCCGGCAGGCTGAGCACAGCCGCGGAGCCGCTGTAAAGGGCGTAGATGTCACCCGCAGCGTCGCACTTCGTCCCTGACGTGACGACCGCCGGGGACAGCGCTGAGAGGTCTGTCCGCTCACTCACGTATAAGTCGCGGGCCGGAAGCGCCCGCTGCGCCGCTGGGAGCGCCGCCTTTTTGATACCGGCGAAGAGGCCCGGCGCAAAAGAGAGCAGGACGGCAACCGCGCTGAGCCCAGCCTTAGGAAACCACCGCTTCAGATCGGCCATCGAAGCCTCCCTCCGAGCACACCGCGGCACGCCCAGTTCTCGTGCCTCGGTGCATGATTGCAGCTTGCCCTCAGCCGGTGACCGGCAGCTCGAGTAATGCGTACCGGCCCGTGCACCCCCTGACCCATACAACCTGCCTCGGGACGCCCCCGCCCGCGGCCTCCGCTATCATGGGGGCTATCAAGGGCGTCTGGCCGATGTTGCAGGAGCCTGCCTGGTTCCCCAACGAGGTGTAATTTGTGCCACAGCAAATGTAGCTCTGGACGGGGTAACACTCGCCCGTCCCGCTCGTGTTTCCCCCCTCGCACTGGGAGACGGTGATGGTACTGCACGGGTACGGGCACCCCAGCGTCTGGCTCACAACACTGCCTGGACAGCATGTCTGACCGCCGAGGCACTGCCCCCAAGCTACCGGCGCGCCCGCCAGCAGCGCGATCCCCGCCAAGGCCAACAGCGTCTTCCTCCTCTCGCCTATCATAGCTCACTTCCTCCCGGGACCGCCCAATTCGTTCTGCGTTATGTACGGTCCCGTAATTAATCAGAGGCTAACTCTCGGGGGGGGATTGTCAAGGGGGTGAAAAAAAATTTCCAGCAGCGCGCCAGCGGGAGCGGGTGTAAACTATCGCCGAGGCTGAAGGAGTCGCGATGCGGCTGAGATCATGGATGGGCCTCGTCCTCGTATGCGGAGCTTTGCCACTCAAGGCGGCAGGGAAGAAGCTGGCCGGCAAAGTTTTGGACGCGGCGGCGTTTGGGCAAATTCGGAGTTACTGCATTGACACAAGCCGGCTTCCCGACTGGGAAGCGATTGACGTGCGCGATCTCGTGAAAACGGAGAGCAAGCCGAGGGGGCTGCTCTCGAAGCTGCCGTGGAGTCGCGCGCACGATTGCACGGCATCGGGCGAGGACGCGGTTATCCGCATCAAGTTTCGCAGGTTGACCGTGACAGCAGTCCAGGCCGGCCCCGTGCCCATGATCGGCGAAGGATCCCCGGGACTCTCACCCGGTTCTTACCAGTGGCGGGCTCTACTGCGAGTATTCAGCCCAGGCTCTTCCCGAGCGATTTATGAAGTCGAAGGAAATCCACTGAACTACGGCCTGGGGGAAAACGGCGCTCCTAGGGAAGAGCCGGGCCACATTTTGCGTCGTGAAGCCGCCTACCACGCCTTTTGGGCGCTGGCCGCCGATGTGAAGCGCATTCCCCAGCCGCCGCAGCGGTGGGTTAGGCATGCGGCTCGCGGCGGCGCTCGGCGACGATCGTCACCTGCATATCTCGGGCCTCGGCGACGATTCTGTGAACTCGGTTCATGGCAAAAAACGCCGGCCAGCGAGAGTACTGGGGCCGGGCGACGAAGATTTGCGTCACGCGGTGCAGGCGCGCGAACGCCATCAGCGTCTCCACAACCTTTGAGCCTTCGAGGACGTGCGTCTCCAGGTGGAGGTTGCGCGCGAAGTTGAGATGGCGCTCGATCGCTTCCCTCCTTTCGGAGGGAAGGCCTGCGAAATCCGAGTCCCCTGAGACATAGACCGCGAAGCATTCCGCCTGGAGATAATCGGCCACTCGTCTTCCGCGGCGGATGAGCATGGCGGTGGAGGGATGCTCGGTCAGATGGACCAGGATGCGGTCGTTTCCGGCGAAGGGAGCCGGGGCCACCTGCGTTTCCAATTCCGTCAGCACGGCGTCCATCGAAAAGGATTCGGCGGGCGAGACCTGACGGACCTCAACCTCGTGCGCGCACTGCCGCAAAGCGAGCTCGCGCAGGGCCACCAGCGTGGACTCCCGGAAAAAGTTTTCCAGCGCCTGCCGCGCCTTCTCCGGAGGGTACACCACGCCGCGCTCCAGGCGATTGAGCAGGGCGCGCGGAGTCAGATCCACCATCACCACCTCATCCGCCTGCTTCATCACCCAGTCGGGAATCGTCTCCCGCACGCGCACGCCGGTCATCTGCCAGACCTGGTCGTTCAAGCTTTCCAGGTGCTGGATGTTCATGGTCGTCAGCACGTCCATGCCCGCGTCGAGCAAGGTCAAAACGTCTTCCCATCGCTTGGCGCGCGAAGAGCCGGGGACGTTCGAGTGCGGGAACTCATCCACCACGCAGACGTCGGGGTGGCGGCGAACAATGGCCTCCAAATCCATCTCCTCGAAGGCCGCGCCGCGATAGGCGATTTTTCTTCTCGGGATCAGCTCCAGCCCTTCGGCCTGGATGATCGTATCCTTGCGGCCGTGAGGCTCCAGATATCCGATCACGACATCCAGCCCCCTTTGCTTCAGCTCGCGCGCGTCGGCCAGCATCTGGAACGTCTTGCCAACCCCGGCGGCGTAGCCGAGATAGACCTTCAACCGGCCTTGTTCCTGGGAACTGTTCTCCGCCATGCTCAGTGGGGAAACACTCGAACGTCCATGCCTTCGGCGGCGCGGATCAGGCGGTCAATGGGCCCGCCCACGACGCTGTTCCACCAATGCCTTCTTCGCCGCGGGCCGACAAAGATTTGGGTCGCACGGCGCGCGCTCGCAAAGTCCATCAGCGTTTCGACCGGATCATCGCCGTCCAGAACCTCGGCCTGCGCGCCAGCCTGGCGGGCCGCCTCCAGATGCTTTTGCAGCTCTCGCTCATCCTTCCGGGAGAGCAGCGGGTGGCGGACATAGACGACCATCAGCTCGCCGTGAAACCGATCGGCGTTCCGCCGGCCGCTGGCGATCATCGCCTCCGCATTTGAGCCGGGCGTGAGGACCACCAGGATGCGCTCCTGCGTGCCCCAAAGCTGCTCGATGCCGTGCGCCCGCAGATAATCTTCAAGCTGGCGATCCACCACTTCGGCGGTCAGCAAAAGCGCCTGCTCTCGCAGCGCGGAAAGCTGCCGCTGAGTTTCGGCCAGCGCCGGGTCTGCCGTGCCGGGCCCTCCCGCCCGCTCCAGCAGCAGTTCGGGAGGGACGTCCACGATCACAATTTCGTTCGCCGCGTAAAGAAAGCTGATGGGAACGGTCTCCTGGGCCTCGTGCCCGGTGATCTGCTTCACCACCTCGCGCCGTTCTTCGATGTGCTGGAGGTTCAACGACGTGATGGCCACAATCCCGTGGCTCACCAGTTCCATGATGTCCTGCCAGCGCTTGGTATTCCGGCTGCCCGGAGGGTTGCCATACGCCGCGCCGTCCATCAGGCAGACTTGCGGGCGGCGCGCCAGGATCGTCTCCACGTCCATCGCTTCTCCGCCGCCAACCTTTTTCAGCGGGATCACTTCCATCGCCTGAATCAAGCGCTCCAGCTCCGGAGGCATGTTCGGCTGGACGGCTCCGACCACCACATCCTGGCCGCGCTCGCGGCGCCGCCGGCCCTCGTCGAGCATTCGGAACGACTTGCCTACCCCGGACGCATACCCCAAAAACACCTTCAGGCGTTCCAGGCTGAGCTGCCGCTTCTGGGCATCCAATTGGCGAAGAAGCTGGTCAGGATCGGGCCGGCCGAGGGTCGCGTTGGCCACCGATTATGCGCCTCCGGCTTTGATTATGACCGGAATCTGCGGAAAAGCCAAAGCTCGTGCCGCGTGTCAAAAACAATCTTCGCAAGATGCTGGCAGCCGAGCCCGGCGCCACCGTTGCCTCGACTGCACAACCAGGATGACATCTCGCATTGCCACATGATTTGGGAAAGAACCGCGGACCGCAACTCCGCCGGTCGGCGCTGCTTGCTCGAGTCCGTCAGCCTTTT
>JAKAWO010000259.1 GCA_021827255.1 Acidobacteriota bacterium
AAGGCAAGCAGGAGTTCACCACATACCTGAGCGTATAGTAGTGGTCGCGCCGCGGGGTGGAGCAGTCCGGTAGCTCGTCGGGCTCATAACCCGAAGGTCGCGAGTTCAAATCTCGCCCCCGCAACCTGTACGGGTCCGGAAAGTGCAAACTTTCCGGACCTTGTTCTTTTCTTCCCGGTCCACATGGACCGGGACTTGGATCATTAACGGTCCATTTCCGCGGCGCACAACGCGCTTGCAGTTCTCGGCGCGCTCGCCATGGCCGCCAGGAAGCCAGTTCTTGCCGAAGTCCCGAATATCGGCGGGTAAGCGTCGAACCCCCTTCCCTGCTGATTCCGCACGAAACGAGATATTCCACGCCTGCACAGGATTCCGGCCTCTGGCAAATTAAGGGCTGCCGAAACCCGCATTTTCTTCAAAGATGAAAACCTCGTGATCAGATGGGACTGGGGAACTCAGGGGCGTCAGGAATACTTTGAGTTCGACACTATCAGGAAAGCCGCTCGGGTCTTGATATCGATGAGCGGTAGCGCCGTTACGTCTTCCGGCGACCAGACCCGCGCTCCGCTGACAGCCGCTACTGGGCTGGCGTTCCCAACGGGCGCTGGAGGCACCCATTCCGTACACCGGAACTACGGCACCATTTGGCGACGCCTTCTTATCGGTGGCGTCAAAGGGAATGTCCTGTTCGCTACTGACCTCGCGCGCATGATCGATCCCGGTAACCCAACGGCTTGGCTGTTGGACGAGTACATGGCGTTCTTGATTCCCAGGTACTACGTTCCGAATCCGGGCGGTCAGCAATACAGCGACACGGGTGCCATCGCATTTCCGATGTGCGCCGTCGTACGTTACCTGTTGGCAAATGGCCGCGGGACCGTTGCCGACATACTGAGCAAAGTCGTCGGAAACGGATGCCGTGGAGACGAGCGGCTAGCCCTTTACAGAGGACTATCACCATCGCCGTACACCGATACCGACCCACGGCAAGTCCGAGAGATGCTGCATTGCTTTTCGCAGGCTAGCTGGCTGGATTGGGATGGCCACGTGGGCAACCCAATGGGGCTCATCTTAGGTGCCGCGCCGACGGCGATGCAGTCGTATCTCCTTTCAGTCGCCACGCCGATTTCTGGCTCGCGACTACGCGACAAGAACGACGAGGTGCTCCGGCTCGGATCCGTCGTGCCATCGGTTTCCACAGCGGCCATAGGCGTACCATCCTCCCGCACGGTCAACACTGCCGGCGTCCCCCCGCCCCCTTTGCCTGACGACGGCTTTAGCGGAGAAGAAGACATCGCTTTCACCGAGGGCAAGAAGGTGCGCATCCAGCACCTACGCACCGAACGGAGCGACAAACTCAAGCGTGCCTTTGTCGAGGCAAATGGCACCCCTACCAGGTGCGAAATCTGCGGAAGGAAGCCGCTGCACAGCTATCCGTGGCTCGGCAAACCCAACCTTCAGCTGCACCACAAACTTCCGTTATCGTCGTCTGTTCACGACCTGACGACATCGGTCTCCGATCTGGTAGCGATCTGCGGCGCTTGCCATTCGGCAGTGCACGCATACTACCTCGGCTTCCTCACCAGGGCCGGCCAGGAAGACTTCATCGACAAGGCCCAAGCTCACACCGCCTATGACGAAGCCAAGCGCAAGTACGTACCCTGACCTACACTGCCGAGGGGTATCCACAACATATTGTCATCGGCCCCTTTCCGAAGCGCTATATCGACGGTATAATACCATGAGACCGTACACATGTTCGGTCCCCAGCCGTACGAGAAAAGAGGAAGTTGACTTGCCAAATCAGCCTAGCCTGGTCTCGCTGTTCAGCGGATGCGGAGGCCTTGATCTCGGCTTCGAGCGGGCCGGATTCTCAAGCCGTGCGATGCTGGAACTGACCAGCTATGGTTGCGAGACGCTCCGCAGCGAGTTCCCCAAGGCGAAGGTCGTCGGACCTCCCAAGTGGAGCGGCGACATCAACGACGGGGACGCCGTCGCGGAACTCCCGGTCCGCGGGATTGACGTCCTAATCGGCGGCCCGCCTTGCCAAAGTTTTTCGATCGCCGCCGCGCAGCGGTTCCTCAAAGGCGACAAGAAGTTCAAGCGCACAGGCTTCAAGGACCGGAAGCGCGGTGGACTGATCCATCGGTACCTTGAGGTCCTCGCCGAGACCCGACCCGCGGTTTTCGTGATCGAAAACGTTCCAGGCCTGATGAATCTCGACGGCGGCAAAGAGCTGGGTCGCGTACTCGACTTTTGCGCTGATTTGGGGTACCGAGTGGCAGAGCCGACCGTCATCCAGGCAGCAGACTACGGTGTGCCCCAATACCGGCAACGACTGATCATCGTCGGCGCCCACGGGAAAGGGGCCCGTACGCCAATTCTTCCGCCCCCCACGCACACGGGCGGCAAGACGCTCTTCACGGGAAAACTCCTCCCGCACATCACCGTCGCCGAAGCGCTCGCCGGGCTGTCGCCCAACGCCGCAAACCACGTGCCTCGCCAGCACAACGAATCTTCGGTCGCCCGGTACCGACGACTGCGCTTCGGTCAGCGCGAGCACCTGGGGCGCGTCGACCGACTCGACCCCCGCCGGCCGAGCAAAACCGTCATCGCCGGCGGTATGAACGGGGGAGGGCGTTCTCACCTCCATCCGTACATGGCTCGAACCCTCACGGTGCGCGAATGCGCACGACTCCAGACCTTCCCGGACGATTTCCACTTCTACGGAAACATGAGCCGCCAGTTCACGCAGGTCGGGAACGCGGTCCCACCGTTGCTCGCGGAGGTCATCGCACGCGCGATAGGGTCGCAGTATTTCGGTCTGAAATACGACAGCGAGATGACGTTGCGCGCGAACCTGCGCCGGTGGTCCGTAGAGCGGTGCGCTCGCCAGCTGCTAAACGACGCGATGTCGGAGACGGATTACACGTACGAGGATATCTTGGCCTCGTGACATCCAGCCTCGTCAGAGATCCAGGAACCGGCTGACGGCGAACGCGCTTCTCCGTCAGCGAGTTTCATTTTGTACCTGGCTTAACCCGGTAATACTCGGCCGCAACGTCCCTGCAGATTTCCGGGAATTGCGACATTTGGCAAGTCCACAAGCAGATCATGTGCACCCCGACTTCGCGAAGACGCTCGGCCACCTCGTGATCTCTCGCCACGTTCGCGCGAAGCTTCGGGAGCCAATAGTCTCGGCGTGACTTTGGTCTGCGGTTCCCCGCCTTGCATTCGTGCTGATGCCAGAAGCAACCGTGCACAAACAACGCGGTGCGGATGCGTCCAATGTATAAATCCGGTTTGCCGGGCAGGTCCTTGCGGTGCAGGCGGTACCGGATGCCAAGCGCGGAGACGATGCGCCTAACCATAATTTCCGGCTTGGTGTCTTCCGAGCGAATCCGCGCCATCCGTTCTGAAGTTCTCGGATCGGTATTGGGAAACCGCTGTCTCGACATCGGATCGCTATCCGCCGCCTACCTGCTAACCGGACAAACGCAGAATGAATCCCTGCCGCTTAACCGTTTCGATCGTGGCAGGCGATCCCAGCCCCTGCAACTTGCGGCGGATCGCCATGATGTGGGAGTCAATGGTTCGCGGCGAGGAGCCTCTCAGAACAGCCATGAGGGCGGATCTGGTCACCAACTGGTTGGGATGCTCGGCGATCCTCTCAAAGATTGCCCGCTCCGTCGCGCTCAAGCCCAGCGATTGCGGAAAATCAGCAGCAATGCTCACTTAGACACCTTCTGTCTGTCGGGCAAAAAGGCTTCTTCACCCCGAGGGACGACACTGGTCCACTTAGCATACCACCGGATCGGCCAGCCCCGCGAACAATTCGCGCTCGCCGGCGCCAACCGCACGATGGCTCCCTATCCTTTCCCTGGGTCTTTTCCCTGGGGATCGAGATTCCACCGGTTCCTGCGACCCGCTCTTCTGCTCGAAGGTACGGACCCGCGCCGTGCTCTCCATCGCGGCTGCCGGCTCCACCGACATCACGGACATCGGCGGCTCGTTCTTCCAGGACAAACGCTACGCCTGGAAAGCGGGCAGCCACTAGCCGATCGAGGGCGTCATTCGCAAAATCGTGACCCGGCACCCGTAAAAGCGACTCGGACTGGCGAACATGGCCTTCCCGATCCGAGTCCAAACTGGATTCATACTTTTCGGTCCACGAGATACTTGGCGGGCCTGACCCCGCAACCAACCGCAGAAGGCCCCTCGCGAACGAGCGTTCGCGAGGGGCCTTCTGCACGAACGTGTGCCGCTCGGGTTATCCGGCGCTCAAGCGAGAGCCGGCGCCTGCAAGCGCTTTTTTCGACTCCTCGAAATTCGGCCCGGCAACGAGCTTGCCGGCATCGTCGAAGCGCAAGAGCTCGGCCCAGCGCG
>JAKAWO010000260.1 GCA_021827255.1 Acidobacteriota bacterium
CAAGCTCCTGGTGAGTTTTGAGAAGACCGAAGAAGGCTATGTCGCCCTGCTGACCTTGGCTGCGGCCATGATCTGCTGGCGGCAGACAATAGCTATTTACGGATAAGCTCTTAGGCTGCGAAATCCTCGCGCGTCATCCGCACGTAGAATGTCCGCTTTGAGACCCTTTCACAGATTCAATCCGAGGGTCGAATTCCTCGCCGCGCCAAGCCTTCTTAGAAACTGCATGACAGCCTCGTAGCTTTGCCAGTTCTCTACTTTGAAAAAGCCCTCGCGGACTTGGTCATCAAAGGTTGGGCAGGTCGCTTCCGGGATTTTGGCGAGGGTTTCGAGGAGATAAGAGTCAATTCCTCCCGGCATGAATTCGGCACTGATGGTTCCGCTGTCCTGCCCAGTTGCGACGAGCACCAGCCTAACCATTCGGTTGATGACGCCAGACCGCAGGGTGCACATTTCTTCGGAGTCTGGCCTTCGTAACAGATCGTCGTAAGAAATTCGCAATCGCATGGTGGCGAGGCATGCGCCTTTCGCGTTCTCAGCTAGGACCGCGCTCTCAGCAAATTGCGAATATGCAAAGGCGCAATCAGAGAGCTACGCGTGTACAGATCTCCGCTTGGTCGTATTTCCATCGCGTTCCAATGCGTTGAGTAAACCGTCGAAGAGCGCCGAAACCGCATCGAAAAAAATCAGTGGGTAAAATTGGGCACCATCCCCGCTGCAGTCCCACGAGAAGCACATGAGGGCGTTGTACAAAATGTCGAAGGGCGTCTCGTAGCTTTCGTCACGCATGGATGGTTTCAGCCCGATGCCGTTCTTTGCCAGTAGGCGCTCCATTAGCAGCCGAGGCTCCTAAAAACCTCCTCTATGACCTCCCTCTCAAAGTTCTTGTCCTGGCCGGAGAAAGCTCGCTCGCCGAGCCCTTTGATTGATCTGACAAGATAACCGTAGCTCGCCACGTCAGACCCTGAGAGTTTATCGGCCTCGATCTTCCAGAAGGATATTATCTTCGTTACCTGGGCCACATTCCTGTCAGCCTCTGAAGAGGATGTGAGGTTGGCTGTCAGTTGGTAAACCTTTTGCAGAAAATCCGGTGCGTTTCCCTTCCTGCACTCGCTTATGAGCATGGAGATGCGATCAAGCAGATATCATGTCACGTGCTGTGCGAGGTCCTGGTTAGGATTCCAGCGTCCGTTTGGAGGCGCTTCAACGAAAATATCCCGCTGTTTCTGGAAGATGCCGGCGAGCGCGTCTAAAGCATACTCCAGGGGCGCGCCGTCATGCGCGCGAATCGCGCGGGCTGCGGCCTCGCAGATAAACTCAAGCGGATCGGACGCAGATCGGGCGTCCGCGATTAGCTGTTCTCTTTAGTGTCGAGTCCTCAGCAAACCTCGCGTCTTCCTTCTCCGTCGTCACGGGGTCCTCCTCGCCTATGGTTTTGACCACAACCCTGACCTGGGGCTGAATGCCGTATTCCTTTATGAGATATCTCCGAATGTCCAAGCCAGTTATGTTTTTTGCGGCGCGAAATATCAGCGCCGATGACTGAAGAAAAGCTATCTGAGCGATCGCCAACAAACTTGCAGCGCAACGGAAATTGATCGACACGATCATCCCGAAAACGCAGCAGCCGACCCTCCCTGTTGGGCTCAACTCTTAGGCGAAAATTCGTTATTGTTCCTTTGTGTTCCCACGGCGCAAAAGCTGGAAATTGATAAGTCGTTGATAAGAATGGTGCCGCGGGACGGAGTTGAACCGCCGACGCCAGCCTTTTCAGGGCTGCGCTCTACCACCTGAGCTACCGCGGCAACCGATTATGGATTGTCAGATGGAATCGAATTTGTGTCAAGAAAGGGTGGGTGCGAAGGACTGATGGAGTTTGGATGGGGGGCTAATAAGCCAAGCGCCATTCGACATCCTTCCAGGGGTCGCCGGCCCGTCATGTGCGCGACCGATGGGCGGTCTGCCTCTTGCGCGGTGCGGACCATGTTCCAGGTGATCGCCGAAAGGCGAGCCTTTACGCGATTGACGTACACGCCTCGATCTACCGATCGCCACGATAAATAAACAAAGCGATCATCAGCTCGGCACAGGGCGGCTACTCGTCGCTTTCCCAATCCTCGGGAGGGAACTCAATCCCCCAGAAGCGGCGGACTTCGACCCATTCGAGCCCAGCCTGGCCATCGCCGGATGTGCCGGGCTGCCCGACCCAAACGACGACAAATTGTCCGACCCGTTGCGTCCCCTTGGTGCGGACGGAGACTTCCTGGCCGAGGCGAAGCGGGTACGCCGTGCGGACCGAGGCGCCGTGCTTGCTGATGCTGACGGTTTCAGTCTCCTCTCCAAAATTGAAGCCGTCTCGGTCCACGCCGCTCAGGACCACCGGCAATTGGCGTGAGAGCCGGCCGCTGCGGCGGCGCTGGCTCGACTCGACATTTGGCATGGCTCAAACTCCTCGCGCGGAATCTGTAATGGGATGGGCGGTCGCGAGTCGCGCGCTCTATGGAGCTCGACTCCGACCCCGCTTGGCAACCTTCAGCCCCGGGAGATGGTTTCGAGAGTTTCCAAACTAGGGTTATCGGAGTGATTTGTCAATCTCTTGAAGCCAATCCGGCCGCTTGAGGACTTCCCTGGGCTTAGCCCCATCGGGCGCGCTGACGATCCCATCCTTTTCCATCATGTCAATCAAGCGGGCAGCCCGCCCATACCCGAGGCGCAAGCGGCGCTGCAACAGGGAGGTTGAAGCCTTGCCGGACTCGACCACCAACCGCACCGCCTCTTCGTAAACTTCGTCGAGCTCGGCGTCTCCGTCTTCCTCCGCAGAGGGTTCGCCGGGGACTTCTTTGTCGTTCTCCTTCAATGGTTGCAGGAACTCCTCGTTGTATTGAGGCTTCGATTGCGACCGCCACCAATCCACCACTTTTTCGATTTCCCCTTCGGTCACCAGGCAGCTATGGAGGCGTTGGAGGCGGGCGCTGCCGGGAGGCAGGAAGAGCATGTCCCCGCGGCCGAGCAAAGCTTCGGCGCCGTTCGAGTCAAGAATGGTTCTTGAGTCCACCTTGGAAGCCACACGAAAAGCAATGCGCGACGGGAGGTTCGCCTTGATGAGGCCGGTGATGACGTCCACGGAAGGGCGTTGGGTCGAGAGGATGAGGTGGATTCCGACCGCGCGCGCCATTTGCGCGAGGCGGGTGATGGACTCCTCCACGCCTTGCGGCTCAACCATCATCAGGTCGGCCAGCTCGTCAATGATAATCACCAGATAAGGCAAAGGACCGTGGCGGTCGGTCTTGGACTCAAACAGGTTCAGCGTCGGCTCGGCTTCATAAATCTTGTTGTGCTGCTCGATATTGCGGACGCCGTGCTCGGCCAGCCGCTTCAGGCGCTCTTCCATTTCCAAGGTCGCGCGGCGGAGAACGTTGGCGGCGACTTTCGGCTCAGTGACGATCGGCGTAAAGAGGTGCGGAATGCCTTCGTAAAGGCTCAGTTCCAGGCGCTTGGGGTCAATCATGATGAGCTTGACTTCGTCCGGCGTCGCCTTGAACAGCATGGACACCACAAAAGAATTGATGGAGACGCTCTTTCCGGAACCGGTAGAGCCCGCCAGGAGCAAGTGGGGCATTTGGGCCAGGTCAGAGACCTTCATTTTGCCGGTAATGTCCTTGCCCAGGCACAAACTCAGGTTCGAAGGCGCGCCGATGAATTCCGGCGACTCAATCAAACCGCGCAGGTGGATGGTCTCGCGATGGAGGTTCGGAACCTCAATTCCGACGGTGGATTTGCCGGGAATTCGGTCAATCAAGATGGACTCGGCTCGCATCGCCAGGCAGAGGTCATCCGCCAGGTTGACGATGCGGCTGTACTTGATGCCTGCTTCCGGCTTGAACTCGTACGTCGTGACAACAGGCCCTGGATGAATCTGCGTGACTTCGCCCAGGACACCGAACTCGGCGAGTTTGGCTCGCAGGCGAATGGCGCGGTCCTTCAGTTCGTCCTCGTCCAGCGCCTCCTCCGCATCGGGCGGCCGAAGCAGGGTGCTGCTCGGCAGCTTGTAGGCCTGCGGCCCACGGCTGGCCATCCGCGGCGGTTTGGGTCGCGGTCCCTCCTGAGACTGCGGCTCCGCGCGGTGGGGACGGAGAAGGTCCATCACGCTGCCCGGCTGAACGAATCGCTCGGCGGCGGAGGGTTCTAGGGGCGTGGTCTTGGTGACGACGGGCGCGGCGCTCGGTTCTACGCGAGGCGAGAGCCCCCGGGGGCTTTGCACCACCACCGGCTCTTTGCCAGTCTCGCGGCTTTTCTCCACTTGGCGGCGCATTCGCTCGCGACGGCGCGCTTCACGCCAGGCCTGCCATTTGGCGCTGAGC
>JAKAWO010000261.1 GCA_021827255.1 Acidobacteriota bacterium
CCCCGGCCGCCGCCGAAGCTACGCCCGCCTCCACCACCGTGGAAAACGGCTCCGCCCCGGCCGCCGCCGAAGCTACGCCCGCCTCCACCACCGTGGAAAACAGGTCCGCCCCGGCCGCCGCCGAAGCTACGCCCGCCCCCGTAGGGCGCTCGTCCGCCGCCGTAGTTGCGCGGCGCGACCAGAGGGCGGTTCAGCCGAAGTGGTGGACGGTTGTAGGAGCGGGGCGCGCGGTAGCTCGGCTGGCCTCCGTAATAGCCGCCTCGGGACGCAGGTCTGCCAGAGAAGGCTCTTCCGCCAGACTGCGGAGCGGGCGCAGCGTGAGGCGTAAAGACATTCCAACCGCCGCGAGACGCCCGAGGCGCGGAATTAGCCGCCCTGCCATGAATTTGGGGAGCCACATGCGATTGCGGCGTGAAGCGCCGCCACTCCGCATTACCGGAAGGGCGGTGGGTTCCGGGCTGCATTGGCCGCGACGTAAAGCGTGACGGCGCGAATTGGTTGCGCCCCGCCGGACGCGGGGCGGGGCGGACTTGTGATCCAAACCGCTGCCAGCCGCGACCCGGCGCAGGCTGCCGACCGAAGGTCCTCGCGGGACTTTGCCGGGCTTGGGCAAAGCTCTGAGAGCGGCCCGCCGGGGTTTGTGCCCGAGTCGCGCCGAAGGGACGCCAGCCGGGCCGTGCGGCTTGGCCCGAAGGCGCTGTGCGGCGCCCCGTGAAGGCGGCACTCGAGTTCATCCGCCCGCCCGCGCCGGCAAGACTTCCACTTCGCAGTGCGTTCGTCGTGGCGCCTCTCCCTCGAACGTTCATTCGCGCTGAAGCGGTGGCGTTTCTGAAATTCGTCGGCGTGAGCGCGTGCCGCGTTTGAACCATATGCCGAATCCCCGCCACCTGGGTGTTAAATGAGCGCGCGGTCGCTGGCACGGCGTGGCGGGTGAAGAAGCGCGTATTACCCACGGAGCGTGCGACCGCTGGAACCACGGGCCGGCGGTTGACGGGTGAAAGGCTGGCGCGAGTCGGCACCACCGGCAGCGTTCCGTGGACGACATCCGCGTGGCCCAACCGGTTGAAATTGACCGGTTGCAGGTGATGCGGAACGTAGCCGCGTCCAAATTGGTTTGCAGACACCACGGTGACTCCATTTCTCATCCGGGGGTCCGCCAGCACGCCTTGGAGATTCGAGGCGTAGAAAGCGCGACCGTGGGCGCCAATTCTCCGGGCGCGAATATTATTGAACTGATTTACGTTTGTAATGTTGGTAATGTTCGTGATGTTGACCACGTTGAACGATCGCCCGCCGCCCCACCACGGATAGAAGTCATCGTCCGGCCCGAGCGGGCACCAACCAATGGAATTAAAGCCATAGCCAAAGCCGAATCCAAAGTTCCATCGGCCATAGCCGAACCCAAAGAAGGAGACGTAGGCCGGCGCCCAGACTGGATAATAATAGGGCGTCACGTAACCGGGCCACCAGACCCAGTCGTCGTCCCAGAACATCCATCGTCCGTAGTGATACGGCGCCCAGCCCCACGGCTCATAGGAAACCCACGTCCAGCCGTAATAAGGCTCCCAGACCCAGCGTCCATCACGATAAGGCGCCCATCCGGCATTCGCATAGGGCGTCCAGCACCAGCCGTAGCCGGGAACATCTACCCAGTGGCCGTAACCGCCCAAATCCTGCGCCCCGGTGTAGTAACGGTTTGTGTGACCATAGGACTGCGCGTCTTCCATGGTGCGATTGCGCTGCTGGTTCCAATGATCCCAGCCGTCGGGGGCTGCCGCGTCGGCGATGTGATACTCAGGGTTGTTGGTTCCCTGGACGGTAATGACCTGGCCTTCCCGCACCGTCGTTGAACCCTGGGGCGTGGAGGCTTGAGCTTCGCCGCGGCGCACCGTCGCTTCGGTTTCATTCTGCGAATTCACGTCAATGCGATAAGTTCCTTGCCGGGCCGGCTGGATGGCGACGTTCGGCGTGTCCACCTCTGAGCTGGCCTGCGCGCCCTGCAACACCACGTAGTCCACCTGGCCTCGAGCCACCTGCAATTGAATCCGCGAACGGGTCAGGTCAGCGATCTTGACCACGGTGTTCTGATCCAGTCGAACCACGTCCGCGTAATCGAGCTGAACTTCGGCCCGCGAGCCTGCTCCGGTGGCGATCTGGTCGCCCGGCTCGAGGGGAGCGTTGACGGTTGTGGCCACCCATTGTCCGGAATCGCCGCGCAGGGTGGTGACGTCGCCTTCGATCAAGCTCACGCGCGCTACGCCCGGCGGTGTATCCGCCCGGTTATTGGACGGAAAACTGAGAATAGCGACTGCCGCCAGCGCCAGACCTGCAAGCCATATTAAAGCTCGTTTTTGCATGGCCCACCTCCCGGCTCATCCTTCCCATAGGAACCCGAATCCGCCTTTTCTGACAGCACGTCGTGTTCCAATTCGCGCTTTTGCTCGTTCTTGCAGAAATCAGGTAAGTTAGCTTGCACAAGGCCAAGTCGCCCCGCCATGCGACTTCCTTCCTTGCTGCCGCATTTCACTCATATCTGGTGGTTTTCAACCACGCCGGATTCAGCGAGATAAACTCTCTTTGGCCGGCATGGTAAAAGGCGCGTGCCCGTTCAACCCTTCACTCCTCGCAAGCGACGCCCCCGTGCTCTTTTTGGCTGCTGCGAACGCTCGAGCCGCGCGCGGTTAGATACAAGGTCCAGCGCGGTTGTCTGAGGGGGTGAAAAAACAGCTACCACGCTGTCCGTCACGCCAGCTTAACTTGACTAGAACGAAGGCGGGCCGGTATGTTATTAAGCGTAGGTATTTAGTTCATCTTGCAGTCAGGAGCTTGAACGTTGAAGCGAACCTTTCAGCCAAACCGCCGACGCCGTTCAAAGACACACGGTTTTCGAGTGAGGATGCAAACACCAGGAGGGCGTCAGACCTTGAAGCGTCGGCGTCAGAAGGGTCGTCATCGTTTGATCCCATGAGCCTTCGGGTGGCTCGGTACGGTTTTCCCAAAAGCTTGCGGCTATTACGCCGCGCGGAGTTTCGCCGCGTTTACGAGCAGGAGCAGCGCCGAGGCAACTCCCTATGCACGATGTTTTTCCGATCCAACGGTCTCGCGCGCACGCGCTTGGGCATTACCACCCCAACCCGCCTGGGCGGAGCTGTTCAACGCAACCGAATCCGGCGGCGACTGCGGGAGATTTTCCGGCTCTATCAATCAGCCATCGAGCCAGGCTGGGATGTGGTGCTGAATCCGCGCCCGAAAGTAGCCTCGACTTCGTTTCAGAACTTGGAACGCGAAATGCTGAGATTATTCCGCCAATTGCCGCAAACCCTTCGAAAGGCTCCCGCGCCTTGAAGACCTTTACCCTTGCCTTGATCCGCTTCTATCAGGTCTGCCTTTCGCCCAGCATTCCGTCTTCTTGCCGATTTTATCCTTCGTGCTCGGGCTACGCTTATGAAGCAGTTTCAAAGTGGGGCGTTCGAAAGGGCGCTACGATGGCTCTGGAGCGGCTGCTCCGTTGCCGGCCTTTCGGTGGGGGCGGGTACGACCCCGTCCCTTAGCCCAAGCACCCGCGCAGGGTTGGAGAAATCCTCTGTCCACCCGGGGCGGGTAGCAAGTGAGGAATTTTCCCGGGCATGGACAGTGAGAAGCGAGTTCTGGCGGCTTTCATCCTTTCCTTTCTAATCCTCATTCTGTGGCGAGTTGTGTTTTTCAAACAACCCCCCTTGCCGCCGAAGGCTGCGGCGGCGGGCCCGGTGAGCTCCGCCGGGAGGCCTTTGCCCGCCTCGGCGAAAACAGCTCCGTTGCAGCCGGCCGCGCCTATTGCCCTCCCGGTTCAGCAGGGAACGCGAGCTCGGGACCTCACGGTTGAGAGCAACCTTTACCGGGTCACCTTTTCAACCCAGGGTGCGGTCGTCAAAAGCTGGATCCTGCGAAAATATAAAGACGAGAACGGCAAGCCCTTGGACGTCGTCAACCGCGCCGCTTGCGCCCAACTCGGTGACCCGATGAGCGTCCGCGTGGCCGATAGCGCGCTGGCCCAGCAGTTGAACCAGGCGCTCTACGTTGCCCATCCGACGCCCAGTGTTTTGCAAGCTCCCGTCACGGTGCGATTCATCTACAGCAATGGAAAAGTGGAGGTTCGCAAGCAATTTTCTTTCGGCGCGGGATACCAGGTCCAAGTGAAGGTCAGCGTTTTCGATGGGCGGAAAGACCTACCGGTTGAAGTCGCTTGGCCGGGCGGAGTGGGGGACCACTCCGTGCCCGAAGCCATCGAAGCAGCGACCTCGGAAGCGGTTTTCGAGGCGGGCGGCAATCTCAAGACGGTGGCTCTGTCCAAATTGAGCAAAGGGCAAACAGCCT
>JAKAWO010000262.1:0-2502 GCA_021827255.1 Acidobacteriota bacterium
CGATCGCCTGAGAATTCACTAGCTCGGCAATATTTGATGACAGCTTATGCGCAGAAGGCGACGATTCTCGCTTCTGCTTTGGAGTATCAAGGCCGCTAGGCCGTCGGGTAGAAAGTAGAACCTGTGTCCAAACATTGTTATCGGATGTCGCATCTCCCTGCCAGTGTGTGGATGTTGGGAACGTGCCTACTGTTTCCCATGACCGTGCTCGCGGCCAAACCCCTTCATGTGCAGAAGACGGTCGCGACCACGAACCACCCGAGCGTCACCCTGTCCAATCTGCGAGGCAGGGTGATGATCCGCGGCTGGAGCCGACCCGTCGTTCACGCCACCTATGTGCTGGCTTCTCCTCGCCTCGTGGTGGACTTCGATGTCCTTCCCGGCCAGGGTCCGGCGCAAGACGTGCATTTCACCACCCGCGCGGCGGACCCGGCGACTCTCCCTCAAGACAGGACCGCCGACTTCACGCTCCAGATTCCTTCCGGCGCGAGCCTTGTAGTCCGCAATCCCGAAGGGAGCGTGCAGGTGGACAGCATTCAGGGCGATACCGACGTGGAATCGTTCGGCGCCCCTGTCGTGGTGGCTGACATTGGCGGTCACTTGGCCGTCCAGACCCTGACGGGGGACATTACCATCACTCGGGCGGCAGGCCGCGTCGAAGCCACCACGATCAACGGCAACCTGCGCTTGATCAATCTGACCAGCTCCGAAGTCCGGGCCCGCACGACTTCGGGCGATATTTTTTACGAAGGCAATTTTGCTACGGGAGGGGAGTACATTCTCTCGGATTACAGCGGAAGCATGGATATCCTCTGCCCTCCGAGCGCTTCCTTTGAGCTGCATGCCAAAACGGTTCGCGGCAAGGTGGAAAACAACTTCCCTCTGGTCCCGAGCCGCCGCTTCGCTTCTCCATTGAGTTCCGCCAACAGCCTTTTCGGCGTGCATAGCACGGGCGAAGCCACCGTCGAGCTGAGATCCTTCAGCGGAACCATCCGTATCCGTCCGGAGCCGTGAAGGGCTTGGGCATGCTCATCGGCCCCGGACGGAGGTCTTCTCTTTTTTTTGCGCCCGCCGCCCGATTGCGCGTGCGCCATCCCTCCACACTATAATGCGTTTGGGCTTAGTCTGCGGTTCAGGAATGATCCATCGCCTCCGCCGCCAAATCTATCTGGTGGGGTTCATGGGCAGCGGCAAGTCTTCGGTCGGCGCGCTGCTGGCCCGCGAGCTCGCGTGGCAATTCATTGACCTGGATTCGGTCATCGAAGCCGGTCAGCAGGCCAGCATCCGGGAAATCTTCGAGCGCGCCGGAGAGCCCTTTTTCCGCCAACTGGAGGGGGCGGCGCTGGCGGAAATCTCCAAAGCCGAGCCGGCCGTCATTGCTCTTGGCGGAGGCACCTTCGCGCAGGAGCCCAATGAGCGGTTGATCCGCCAAGCCGGCGGGACCACGGTGTGGCTCGATTGTCCGGCGGAAGAACTGTGGCGCCGCTGCGAGCTGGTTCAGAACCGTCCGCTGTTCCGGGATCGCCGAAGCTTTATCCAGCTTCTCGAACAACGCCTCCCGTGGTATCGCCGCGCAGAATATCGAATCCCGACCGGCGGGCGAAGGCCTGAAGAGGTTGCGCAAGAGATCCTGGGCTTGAAAATTTTTTGAGGAGCGCGCCGAGTGTTTGCCATGCGCCGGTATTTTCCCGCCCGCCTGATGGTTGCCGTCGCGGCTCTGGCCGCCTCCCAGCCCGGCGCGGCCCGCCCGCTCGGACGCAGAGTGGAAGATCGCGGAACTTTTGTGATTTCGATCGCCGGCAAGAATGTGGGGAGGGAAAGATTCGAGATTCGCTCCGACCAGGATATGGTCGAGGCGAGCGGCGAAGTCGAAATTCGCGCCCAGCAGCAGGGCCGGCCGGCCGAATTTCAGACGCACCCTGATTTGGTGCTCGATTCACATCTTTGGCCCGAGACTTACACGTGGAAACAAACGGCTCCCCGATCCTCCGCCTTGAAGATTAACTTCCTGGCCTCGCCGGCCACGGCGCGCTACCGCATCCTCAACGGTAAGTCGGACCTCCGCGAGTTCGTTCTGCCTAAAAACGTGGTCGTGCTCGATGACAACGTCCTCAGCCATTATGAAATTCTGGTCCTCCGCTATCTCCGAACTTCCAAGGGACGCCAAAGCTTTCCCGCCTTTATCCCTCAAGAAGCGCTGCCCGGACGGGTGAACGTGGTCGAGGGAGCCAATCAGGAGATTGGCGTTGCTGGAAGTAAATTGAACGCCCGGCATTTCATTATCACCACAGACCTTTCCCGCATCGAGGTCTGGACGAACCGCGCCGGACACCTGGAACGTGTTTCCATTCCCTCCATTCACCTCACCGCCCTTCGTAAATGACGCCGCTCGGGTTCGGCCGTTGATTCCCGCCGGCCAGCCGGGGAACCGCCGCCTAATTCGTCTTCCTCGACGGCAAGGATTCGGATCTTTCCAGATTGACGGCGCGGGGAAACAGAATG
>JAKAWO010000262.1:2512-4347 GCA_021827255.1 Acidobacteriota bacterium
GATCTCAGAATGTGGTCTTCGAGAAAAATGTGCGAAGAAAGCTCCTCCTCGAATTTCATCATCATGGAGCTGAGGTCGTGGCCGCTTGGGGTTTTGCATCTCCGGAGCCTCGGGTCAGCACTCGCCGCTTGAACTCGCCGGAGCAGCCGGACTGCGGCGTCGTGGTCCAGCAACATCATCCGCACGGGCCTTTGAACGGTCGGAAAGCCGGAGGCGGGAACCGCCTCGCCTCCTTGCGCGGCCCGCTCCAGGGCCGCGATGTAAGGGAAGGCGGCTTGTTCCTCAAAGCTCATGTGTTGTCGAAGTTTCTGGTGAAACACGCTGAACAGCTTTTGAAGGCGCTTTACGTCGCGGCGATGGCGATTCTTCACCGCCGCGGCCTCCTCCAAAAGCCGGGCTAGCCGGTCCAACTCGCGCCAACAGAAGGCGTGATGGCGGCTCACAATGTGCGCGATCAGATCGCCGAGAGATCTGGCCGACCATTCAGCAAACACCCGGCTTTCCTCGGCGTCGAAGGCGCCCTGCTCCATCTGCGCCAGCACGCCTTCGATTTCCAACCCTCGTTCCTCGCAAGCCGCTTTGAGCGACGTGCGAGTCGCCTGACAGTAATCCAATCCGCAATTCTCGAGCGCCCGGATAGCCCCCGGCACCTCGACGGCGATTTCTTGCAGCGACTTGTTGGGATCAGCCTTCATGCCCGGCCCCTCCTTCCTGCGGGCCATTACGAAGCGGCCCTCAGCCCTCCTTCAACCCAATCCTCGCCGCTCAACGCGGAGCCAGACGGCGTCGGCCACTTCAGTTCCCGCTCCTCGCGCCGAATCCTCTCCGGGCGGTCGCAAGCCGTTGCCCGATAAAACCAAGACGCGGCCCCGGCCTGCAGGATCGGACAAGGGCCATAGCTCCGACCGGGTGTCGCTTACTTTCTCTTTTTTGTTGGCGAGCCTCCGGTTACCTCCAACCGCCGCAGCGTCTCGCGCAACCATTGTTTAACCTTTTCCTCGAGCTCCTGCTGGTCCGCCCAGCCTTCGATGGAATTCGCCGTGTCGCCCATCGGCGTCAACGGAATGTGATGGCAGGGAATCCGCTGATTTCGGTGTTCTTCGGGAACGAAGGGCCATAAAGCGCACGCTTCACGCCCTTCGCTGGGTCGTGGCTTTCCAGAGTTGAGGCAGAGGGGCGAGTCGAGAAAAATTGAAGGCGCCCGCCAGCCGAGCATAACCACCCTCCTGAACGAATTCTAACTCAGCTTTCAGAAGCGCAATCATCTCGCCATGAGTTTTTGCCTTCATGGCATCCTCGCCGGCTTCGCCTTGGTTGACGGCCATTTCAGATCGAAGCTCTCTCCACGCCTCCGTCAAGTCGCGGTCAGGATGAGGAGCGGTTCGGCCCCACATTCAATCAGCCGCTTGCCAGCCCCTTCAGCTTCCCGCCTTCGGCCGGGCGATACTATGATGGCAATCA
This sequence comes from Acidobacteriota bacterium, assembly GCA_021827255.1. Lineage (GTDB taxonomy): Bacteria > Acidobacteriota > Terriglobia > UBA7540 > UBA7540 > JAKCCV01. The sequence goes on from JAKAWO010000262.1 coordinate 3,974, forward strand.
CAGCGGGGTGTGACCTCAATCACATCTCAGCCTGCCTGGCCGAGCCCCGAAAAGGGCGGTGGGCAGGGATTGCTCTTTGGGCGCGCCTTGATGGGGAGTTGCTCCCGTCGTCGTTGACCTCATCCACGCGACCGAGGGCGCGTCGAAACCGAACTGAGCGCGGCCCACGACCAAAGCCGCGGCCGTCGGCGCTTTCGTAAAGTCCCAGCGTTAGCCCAACGGATCCGAAAAAGGCGGCCGTCCGCAGCATCGAGGCTTTTCGATCAGCGGCGAATACTACTACGTTAAGTTAACATTGACCGCCCACGTGCGGGGCGTTACGCTCCGGTGCATGACCGCGAGCGAAATCGAGAAATGTCGGAACCGTTTGGAAC
>JAKAWO010000263.1 GCA_021827255.1 Acidobacteriota bacterium
TCTTAGTAAGCGGCGTCATGATAGGCGCATGAACCCCGGCCGGCAGGCGCGCTTCAAGGGTCGCCAATTGCTCCGACACCAACTGCCGGTCCAGATAAATATTGCTGCCGGACTTGAAAACCACATGTACGACCGACAGTCCCTGGATAGAGTTCGACCGCATGGTCTGGATTCCCATGACGCCGTTGATGGCGAACTCGATGGGCTGCGTGACCAGCAGTTCGACTTGGTCGGGCGAAAGGCCTGGAGCTTCGGTCTGAATCGAGACGATGGGCGGCGCAAATTCGGGAAACACGTCATACCTGGCCCGCGTCAGAGAATAAACCCCGTAGCCCAAAAGCGCGGCTGCCAGCACCAGGACGATTCCCTTGCGCCGCAAAGCCGTGTGAACGATGGCGCTCAGCATGTCAGTCCACGTTCCCTTCTTCGCCGGCCGGCGATTGCGGCCCGGAGCTCGACTCGACGGCGAGGAGCTGCTCCGCCCCGCGCGTCACCACCCAGTCGCCGGGCGCGAAGCCCCGCGTCACAAGCCAGCCGCCATGCGCGGGCGTGTCAGTAGGAACGGCGCGCCGCGTAAAGTGTCCCGGCGCCGAGACGGCATACGCCCAGGCTTTGCCATGCCACCACACAACCGCTGAGGACGGAACCACAACGCCCGCGACGCGCGGGCCCACCGAATAGTGTGCGATCAGATTCGTGCCGGGCTCGATGCCCGGGTGCGCCGGGGTGCGATAGAGCAGACCAATCCCTTGAATGCGGGGGTCGACCCTTGGGAAGGGCGAAACAAAGCTCCCGCTCACACGATTTCCGCCCGGCATCTCCAGTTGCAGGGTCAAGGGACGGGCGGACGTTTGCGCCGGGGGTAGGGTCACTTCAACCAGCAGTTCCTGCTGCTCAAGCGTGCGCTCAAGCATGGAATCCCCATTTTTCACCCACTGTTCCACCACGCTGCCCCAGTTCTGCCTGGCCAGCGGTCCTTCAAGCGCCAATTCCTGCTGGGCCGCCTGAACGTCTGCCTCGTCCGAGCGCAAAGTGCCCTGCGCAGACTGCAGCGTCTTCTGGGAAACGTTCTGGTTGTGCTCATAGAGAGACTTCAACCGCGCGTATTCTTTGCGGGAGACATCCTCCTTGGCGCGGGCTTTGGCAAGTTGCGCCTCCGCCGCGATGTACCCCTCGCGCAGTTTGGCCAGGCTCTGTACGGAGAGGACCATGGCGGGCGCCGTAATCTGCGCGCGCGCGGAAGCCTGCTTAAGAGGTGCGGTGGCAATTCCAGCGAGCTTTTCTGCCTGGGAGCTCATTGTGACGATAGTCTCGCCATTCTGCACGGAAACCTGCGACTGCATGGGCACGACCTTCAGCGCGGGTTTCTTGCTAGAATGTTTTCGAGCTTGAGCAAACGTCCAAAAGAAAACACTGCTGACAACAACGGCGGCTGCTATCACGACAATCCGCTTTGAATTAATCCTCATCGTTTGGTGCCCTCCAACAAAGGCGAACCTTTCAAGGCTGGCGATCGGGGAGTGAGCGAAGAAATATCCCGCGAATCCAGCGGGCGCTGGACGGCATCTTCCAGCGCCCCCAAGGCATTCTGCGCGCGATCGAGCGCCTGGAGCGCTGCGCCCCCCGCGGCCAGCCCTTGAAGCTTGACGCCGTTGAGCGTCAGCCAGTCCGTTTCACCCACCGTAACGGCGCGCGCCGACAGTGGCTCAATAACGCGGCGAATCTGGTGCATGGATTTCTGCGCGTCCTGCCACTCCGCAAGCGCCGAACGGTAGCTTGTAAGGGCAGCCTCGCTCTGGGCGATCACCTGGGACTGCACGGCCAGAAACTGCGCGGCGGCCAGCTTGCGCCCGGCTTCCGCCTGGGCGATCGGCCCTTGATTGCGATTAAAGACCGGCAATATGGCCGACAAGCCCGTGGTGAAGTAATTGCTGCCTTCCTCATAGCTGTAGCCCGGTCCGATCTGGATATTGGGATGCTGCCGGGCTATTTCAAGCTGGAGCACGGCCTGCGCGGCAGCGTACTCGGCCAGCGCCTGACGCACGTCCAGGCGGTCAAGCACGGCTTCGCGCTGGATGAGTTTGGGCGAGAGCGATCGAGCGGTCGGCGGATGGGCGAATGCCGGCCAATCCAGCCGGATCCCATCGAGCGCCCGCTCCGGCACGCCGATGGCCGCGGCCAGCGCGGCGCGGTCCACCAAAACGCGCCCTTCCGCTACACGAGCAGCCAGGCGGGCATCAAGCAGTCCCGTCTCGGCCGCCGCCAGTGTGGGACGCGAAATCTCGCCCGCAGTCAGCCGCACGCGGAGGCCTTCGACTCGCTGGACGCGCAGGCGCTCCATGGCATGGGCAAGTTCGGCATACTCCTCGTCGAAAAAGTACTTGACCAGCGCCGCCCGCACGCCGCTGCGAACCTTCCAGGCCGTGGCGGCCAGGTTGAGGCGCGCCGCATGGCTCAGCGCGCGGGCTTGCTTGATCTTGTAGCCTCGTCGCCCTGCCGTCTGGACCGGTATGTCGAAACGGAACGTGAACAGGTAGGGGCTGGGGATGCCTGGACGCAGGCTCACCGTCGGATTCGGCCGCTCACCGGCCGTGATGATGGCCGCCCGCGCGGCTTCTGCCTGGGAGCGCGCCATCCGCATTTGCGGATTGAAATAATAGGCAGCCAACGCCAGCTCATTGAGGCCCCACGATTCGAGCGGCCAGGGTGAGATCGTGCGGCGCAGGTTTTTCTCCATAAAGAGCCGCAACCCCCGATCGCTGAGCGAGCGGGTTTCAAGCTGCGAGGCCGTCGCGGCCGGCGCGAGGGGCTCGGGATGATAGTGCTGCACTTTGATGCAACCGGCCGAAAACAGGGCCAACAAACAGAGAGACACCAATAAAAAACTTGATTTCATGATACCTGCCCGAATTCGTAGAGACTTGCCAATGTGAAAGCCCTGGCAAGGCCGACACGCGGCCCCGCATGCATGAGGCGAGGGGAATCGGTCCACAGAAATGCGGGACTTGGGATTGAGGGTTGCAGGATGAGGTTCGGCTGTCGCCGGCTTTTCGCCATAGCCGCCCGTTCCGGCAGCAGGCTACGCCGCTAATCCCTCGAGACGCTCCTCAGAAGACTTAGATGGCGGTCCACAAGTCGAACAGTTGCAATCCCCAGAAAGAAGAAGAGCCCCGGTGAACCGAAAAAAGATGGGAGTTTCTAAATTCGGAGAGGAATCGGTGGTGAGTGAATGGAAGCCAGTGAAAGACGAGGTTCGAAAACGAAAGGCTCGAATATCGAGGCGACGATTCGCGTGCGCACCGAATGGTGAGGAGGCGAACACCGTTCTCGGAGCTTCTTGGTCTGAAGGATGACGAAAGAGAACGCGCAGGCAATCAGCGTTACCCCGCCGCCGGCGTTGAACAGGATGTCGTGAAGTTCCTGGTGTGGCCCATCCCAGTAGTCAAAGGTTTCGGCTGCCGGGCCGACCGCATACCACCCGATCCAGAGCAGCACGATAATCCTGAGCAACCGTCGTTTCACAGCATTGTGATTATGCCTCAGCGTAACCCAGCGGGTCAACCTTGGGACGCTGCCCTTTTTTTGAACAAGCATGACGTAGCAAAAACTCCGCTAAACGAGAAAAGAGTCCAGGGGACCGTAGCTCTCACTTGAACGTTACGAATCGCACGCAAGCTGGCGAAGTCAAATCGAACACCTGGCTGGCATCAGGCGGTCGGTCTCCCGATTAATGCGAAAGACGTCCAAGTTATCGGACGCTTGATTGGATGCCAGAAGGTATGAACCGGTTGGATCAATTGCAAAGTGGAGCGGAGTTTTTCCTGGCTGGATATCCGACCAACAGGGGGCAACATACCATTCTTCGAATCGATAGCAAACATGGCGACGCTGTCATGCGGTGGGTCGCCAGAACCAAATCAGCGGTGAAATGCATCCTGGCTGGTGCTCTTGGATGTTCCATCTTGCCCGAGAATGAAACTTGGTGTTGCGGTCTTGTTAAAGGAAAGGTGAGAATCGATTGCCTCTAGTGCCAAATTTTCCGAATGGGAGTGACTGCTTATCAAACTGTGGGATGCTAGTTCAATGGGATGAAATGCCTAAGCCGCCCGCCGCTCATATCGATGATGGAGACCTCCGACCTCAGAAAGTTCCACCCTAGCGCCCAGTTTGGGTGGTTGGACCGCTCTGAGCTCAGGCGTATCTTTGACCAGCGCCAAGTGAGTCCGGCTGCGGTGATAATATTCAAAGTAGCTTCTTAGTAATACTAGGTTAAGTATTTGTTGATCTTCCAAGCGGTGTCTGCTACGCTGGCGGCATGACACCGCGAACCTTGAAAGAACTCGAG
>JAKAWO010000007.1 GCA_021827255.1 Acidobacteriota bacterium
ACGTCAATGGACGGTCGTCCCATGAAGACGTCGCGGAAAGTGGTCAGCGGGATATGAACAAAGTTATCCTGGCTTTGGCCGAAAACGGTCCCGATCTTCTTGGCCACTCCAATGACGCGGAACGGGCGACCGTTGACCAAGATCTCCCGGTTGAGGGGATCGAGGGTTGGGAAGAAGTGATTCACCACGTCCTGGCCGATAAAGCAGACCATGGCCGCATGGCGGTAATCGGAATCAGAGATGTAGCGCCCGATTTCCGCCTGATCCTCGCCGAGATCTTCCATGCTGGGGGTGACGCCGCTCAGGGGAACATCATAGAGCACATGGCTCCCAAAGCGGATGATGGTTCCGGTCGCCATGCCGGCGGTTGCGCCGAGGACTTTATAGCCGGTCAAATTGTCCTTGAGGAAATCGTAGTCGGCAATGCGAATGGGCCGGTTGCGCCGGCGAGCCTTGAGCCATGCCTGGCGGCCCTGGGCCCATTTGAACTGGCTCAGGATGAAGGTGTTGGCGCCGAGATTGGCGACGTGATTGGCGATATAGAGGTTCATGCCGTTGATGACGGACATAACCACGATCAGGGTGGTGGTGGCGATCACGACGCCCAGCAACGTCAGAAAAGACCGGAGCCGATGAGCGCGGAGGGTTTCAAGCGCCAGCCAAAAAGCCTCCCGCGCCGTGACCCAGGCATTCGACCGTTCTGCGCTGCTCGCGTGACGTGTCCGAGGAAGCGCTTGGGCCGGGTTCAGAGTTCCCATAGGGATATTTCCTCGTCAGGGAAAACCGCCTTCTTCGCGGCTTGCGCATCGGCCCTCACCGGATGTGCTCGTCGCGGTCAAGGCGGCCATCGCGGATGTGAATGATCCGGTGGGCGCGTGCGGCAACGTCATGCTCATGGGTCACCAGCACGATGGTGTTGCCCGAATGGTGGAGGCGGTCAAACAGATTCATAATTTCCTCGCCCGTCACCGTGTCCAAGTTGCCGGTGGGCTCGTCTGCCAGGAGGATCGAAGGATGATTGACCAGCGCCCGCGCGATGGCAACCCTTTGGCGCTGGCCACCTGACAGCTCGTTGGGCCTATGGTGCATCCGGTCGCCGAGTTCGACCATCCGCAAGGCCTCCTGCGCCCTTTCGTCGCGCCTTTCAGCCGGCGTTCCATTGTAGATGAGCGGCAATTCCACGTTATGGAGAGCCGTGGCCCGCGGCAGGAGGTTGAACGTCTGGAAGACGAAGCCGATTTCTTTGTTGCGGATGTAAGCCAACTCGTCGTCCGTCAGCTCGCTCACTAATTTCCCATTCAGCCAGTAATGTCCCCGGCTTGGGGTATCCAGGCAGCCTATGAGGTTCATCAGGGTGGATTTTCCAGAACCCGACGGCCCCATAATGGCAACGTACTCTCCGCGCCCGATATCAAAGCTGACCCCACACAAGGCGTGGACCTCGACGGTGCCCATCTCATAGGTCTTCCATAGGTCTCGCGTGCGGATAATAACGTGGTCAGGAGGGGGAGCGGTTTCTGGCGCGTAGGCAGCTTCGATCTGAGATTGCATATAGGCCTTTAGGCGGTTCGTTTGGGGATCGGTTGACCCCGCAGGCGGGTTACCTCAGCCTTCCCCCTACGTGGGGCCGTTAGGACCCAACAGAGCCTTGTCATTCACCTTGATCTTGGCGTTGTTTTTAAGTGTGCGCAACACCTCGTAACTGCCCGTAACGATTTCGTCGCCCGGTTGGAGTCCGCTCAGAACCTGGACGTTCAATGTTCCCATGATTCCTGTTTTAACCGGGGTGAAAACGGCGCGCCCTTTCCGGACGACGAACACTCCCTGAATATCCTGGTCTTCCTTTTTCTCTTCCGCTGAGGTTAGCGGTTCAGCCGTCAGCGCCTTCGATGCCTTGCTGGGCGGCTCGAGTTCGCGGCGTTCACGCATGGTCAGGGCCTGAATCGGAATCGTAATGGCGTTGTTGGCCGTCGCCGAAGTAATCCGGGCGGTGGCAGAGAGTCCGGGGCGCATGCCGGCGGGTGGGCGGTCCAGCGTCACGACGACCTGGAAGTCTTTGGCTTCCTGGGTGGTGTCCGTGGTGCCGGCGGCGCTCGCCCCGCTGCTCTGGGCGATGGCGTTCATGCCGATCTGAGTGACGTGGCCTTGGAACGTCTTGTTGGGAATCGCGTCAATAGTGACCTCAGCCGGTTGGCCCATCTTGACGTTGAGGATGTCAGACTCATCCACGTCCACCTGGGCGGTGACCACCGACAGGTCGGAAACCTGGAACAAGGTGCTGCCGACGGCGTTCTGGATGCCCGGCACAACATTCTCTCCCACATGCACCGGGAGGGAGGTGATGATGCCATCGAAGGGGGAACGATAGATCGTCTGATTGTAAACGTTCTGGGCGCGAAGCAGGTCCGCTTCGTTCTGAGCCACGCTGGCGCGTCTCATGTCCCGGTTGAAGATGGCTTGCTGCAGCAGCGCCTTCTGCTGGGCGACGCTCGCCTGGGCAGATTGGAGATTCGCCCTGGCAACCTCGAAATCGCTGAGATTTTGATCGAAGACTTGACGGGCGATCAATTGATCCTTAAAAAGCTCCTGATTGCGTTTGAAGTCGGCCTGGGCCTGATTGAACTTGGCTTGAGCCTGAGCGAGGTTGGCCTGCGAGGTTTTAAGGGCCGCGGAGGCCGAAGCCACAGCGGCCTGCTGGGCGGAAAGGTCCGCCCGCGCGTTGAGGACAGCCGCCTCCTGCGCGCTGACGTCAGCCGCCTGCTGAACATCCTCGGTCTTCATCAACAATTGCCCTTTCTGGACGTGGTCGCCCTCCTGCACTAGGATCTCGGTCACTTTGCCCATGGAGTTGGCGTTCACCTGAGCGAACATCCCTGGGGGCGGCATAATTTGGCCCGAAGCGGTCACGATGGCTGAGAGATTCTGGCGCATGACCTTGCCGGCCTGCACCGTAACCACTCCGCGCCGGCTCCAAAGAATTCCGCCCACAACCAGACCCACGAGCAGGATGGCCCCGACAGTGATGAGGAGTGTCTTTTTTAAGGATTTGGCCTGCTTCCCGTGGCCCTCATAAGCGGGAGGTGTTTTCTCCTCGGGGTCCCGAGTGAGAATCTCTCCTATCCGAATATCGGTGGTTTGTCCCATCTTGTTTGGATCTCCGGTCTGCGCTCTGACTTTCGCCGTGCCGTAAAACTACTCCCAGCGCGACATCCCAGTTTCGCCCTTCAGAGGGAGCTTCCCGCCATCCCTCATCCATCATACGACAGCGGCAGCTCCGCGGTTCCAAGGTTTATTCGCCGCGCCTCCCGCGACGTGTGGAGGGATTCTGGAAATGTGCCAAGACTCAATGGAAACCCTCCATAAATCAGACGTAGTGTCAGCCTCAACGGTTTCATTTTATCCGGCTGGAAGGTCTTTGAGAACTGCAATTTTGAATGGCGAAAATCGCGCTCCCCTGGAGTGGTGTGAGGCCGCTGGAGGCAGGACCGTGGTAGAACAAACCCGCTTTGGCCGAGACCACCAGGTTACCCATTCCGGCATCGTAGGGGGGTCGGGGCAGGAATTTAAAAAATATGTCTGGTGTTGCAACCTTGACTTTCAACCTTTAAGAAAATACCATTAGGATGCGTGGGTTTTGCGCCGGGTCGGGTAAGAAGGGCTTTTCAACAATGCCAGGTGATACTACGCGGAACGGCCGGCTTTTATTGGGGTTGCTGGGGGGGGTCAGTATAACGCTGACGCTGGTCGCTGCGCCGATCTCTGTTCCTCTGCTCCATCATCGAACCAGCCCCGCCCAGGAGCAGAAAAAGCGCCAAAAGGCGCTGGAAAAAGAGTTGCAGAGCCCGTACCGGCGATGGCTGAACGGCCCGGTGGGATATATCATCACCCCGCAGGAGCGCGCCGCCTTTCTCAAGCTGACAACGGATGCCGAACGCGAACAGTTTATTGAGGCATTCTGGGAGCGCCGCAATCCCAATCCGGGCAGCGCCTACAACGAATATAAAGAGGAATTCTACCGGCGGATCGCTTACGCGAACGAACACTACAGCTCCGGAATTCCAGGCTGGAAAACCGATCGTGGCCGCATCTACATCATGTACGGCCCTCCTGACGAAATTTCGTCCCACCCGAGCGGCGGAAGCTACACTCCGACCCCCGGCACCCTCCCTTACAGCGGTCCCGACGCAAGCACGACGATGGAAACCTACCCCTTCGAGGATTGGTATTACCATTACATTCCCGGCATCGGTGAGAACGTCAAATTGGAGTTTGTGGATCCCACGCTGACCGGGGAATATCAGCTCACCATGAACCCTTGCGAGAAGGATGCGATGGCGGAGGTTCCGGGGGACATGACCGGATGCCAAGGCAGCGTCTCCATCGGCCCCATCTGGAACCCCACGGAGGTGATGAGTCCCACCCAACTGAGCGGGTCCGGTAGCGCATCGGGCCAGAGCGCTATGGTGACCTCCACGATGATGCCCGCCAGCATGGACGAGTTCAACCGGCTGGACCTTTACGCTAAGATCTTTCAGCCGCCCGAGGTCAAATTCAAGGATCTTGAGGCGGAGGTCACGTCGCGACTTTCACCGCAACTGCTGCCGTTTAAGGTCCGCGTGGATTACATTAAGGTGACGGATGACACGGTCTTGACCCCGATCACGGTCCAGCTTCAGAACCGCGACATCGAGTTCCAGAACAAGGATGGGGTCATGCACGCCGTGCTGGATGTTTACGGTCGAATCACCTCGATCAGCGGAAGGGTGGTGGATGTCTTCGAGCAGGGGATAACGGCGAACGTTCCGCAGCACGATTTCACGAGCTACGTCAACCAGAAAGAGGTTTACCAGCGGATTGTGCCCTTGCGGCCCGGACACTATAAGGTGAGTCTCGTTATCAAGGATGATTCGAACGGGCACATGGGTTCGACCCAGATCGGCTTCGATGTGCCGCAATACACCGATTCCACGCTTTCCAATAGCTCGCTTATTCTGGCCAGCAAAATTGCGCCGCTTCCCACCAACGAGGTGGGCGCCGGACCGTTTGTCATCGGCGGGACCAAGGTTCGCCCCAGCGTAGATGGCATCTTTACGCCGAACCAGACTTTGGGAATCTACATGCAGGTTTACAATTTGGGAATCGATCCAAAATCACATCGCCCCAACGCCAGCATTCAGTATAAGATCATGAAGGCCGGAAAGGACGTGCTGGACCAGACGGAAAACGCGGCGACGTACAAGGACGCTTCCGAGCAGGTGACGATTAAGAAGATGCTGCCGGTCCGGCTGCTCGCGCCCGGAAATTACACCCTGCAAATCAAGGTGACGGACAACATTAAGAAGCAGACCGACACTCAGTCCGCGAGTTTTCGAGTGGAACCGGAAGAAGCCCAAGGCGTTTCCCATCCACGCCAGGCGGAAGCCAGCAACGAACCTGGGCAGGGCTAAATGAGGCTGAACCGTATGCCCCGTAGGTTCTCGTGGGCCGTCAAGGCCACCCTGGGGGTGTCTCTGTGGGTCGGCGTTTCGGCGCTGGGGCTGGCGGCGGGTTGGGGTCGCCTGGCCGGCATCGTGCGGGATCAGCACGGCAATCCACTGATGGGCGCTACCGTGCTCGTGACGGGCCCCAATCAGGGATTTTTGGGGATGGTCAGCTCGGTCGCCGAGCGCGTGACCACGGATGCTTACGGCCGCTTTACGATCAGGCATCTGGCGCCCGGCTGGTATTCACTTCAGGTGGTTTCCCCGGCTCGCATGCCGGCAATGCGCAATCGGGTGCGCGTCGCGGCGGGAAAGACCACCCAGCAGGATTTTGTGTTGGGCGGCATCCTGGCGGATTTGCGCCTGCAGAAATCGCGAATCCATTTCGCGACGTGGGGCGAGGATTGGAAATGGATCTTGCGGACTTCTGCTTCGACGCGGCCGGTTCTCCGTTACCGGAAAGTTGAGACCGCCTCGTCGCGGAAGCCTAAACTGCCTCGGACCCCCAGCTTGCGACTGGTCGGCGTCCTGCCTGGAAGTCTGCGCGAGGACGGGCTGTCGGAAGACCCCGGGATGGGCAACGTCCTGGCTTACCTCCAGCCGCTGAGCGATGACAGCGATCTTCTGCTGGCCGGTTCGCTAGGCGCAAGCGGCACGGTGGCGTCGTCTTTTGCGGCCGCGCTCCGACGCAACATGGTGTCAGGAGACCCCCAGGAGATCACGGTCGCGGTCCACCAGTTGAGCCTGGATCAGGGCGTGGCGATGGTCACTCCCGCGGGCGGCGGTGGTCTCACGAGCGCCCAGGGTGTGGTCGTCACTTACTCCCGCACCAGCCGCCTTTCGAGCGCGCTATCCTTGACAACCGGCATCGAAGCCGATTATCTGAACTCGATGGGCGGGACGGCAATGGTCCAGCCCCGCGTGGAGTTGACTTATCAATTCGACCCGTCAACTCGATTAGCCCTCCGGGTTGGGGCTTCGCCATCAAGGTCGAGCCAAACCTTGGTGGAACGCCTCGACACGCTAGGCGCCTTCCCGCGCGTCACGCTCACGGGCTATCGCCCCCAGATGGAGAACGTTCGGCATGTGGAAGCGGCCGTCGAGCATCAGTGGGGCAAGGCGTCCCGCTTCCAAGTCGCCGCTTATTCGGATTTCTTCCACAACACCGCCCTGTGGGGCTTGGGCGAGCCCAGCGATTGGGTCGGAATGGCCGGAAATTTCCTGCCCATTTCGAGCGGCGGGGGAGCCGTTTTGAATGCCGGTAGCTACCGCTCTTCCGGTATTCGCGTAGGCTATGAGCGCCACTTGGGTTCTAATTACAACCTGGCGGTGATGTACTCGCTCGGTGATTCGCTGGCTCCGATTCGTTCTGCCGGTTCTCTGGTGGGAAGTCAATTTGTTGATGCTTCCAAGATCGCCAGCCGTCTGCGGCCCGAGCACGCTCAGGCGATTTCCGGTAGGCTGTCAGCCCGCTTGCCCGCTTGCCACACCCAGATCGTCGCTTCCTACACGTGGATGACGGCTGGGAGGGTGACCGTCGTGGATCCGTACGGCATGGCCCAAGCGGGGATGGAACCGTACCTCGGAGTTCAGATCCGGCAGCCCCTTCCCACGATGGCGTTTCTTCCGGCGCATATCGAAGCTCTGGCTGAGTTCCGCAACCTGCTGGGCGAAGGGTCGGTCCCCTTGAACGAGGCCAACGGAAAGCCCATCCTCTTAACTCCCGCCTATAGAACGCTGCGCGGAGGCTTTTCAGTCCAGTTCTGAGCCTCCTCTTCCACTGTCCACCCCTCTCATCGCGCGTGCCGCCATCCGGCGCATCATCGGTCAAGCGGTTTCGGAGGGTGCAGTTCGATGGCGGGCAGCTTCGATTTTCGGAGCGTGAGGTTCAAACGCTTAAGGTCGGAGCTTTTAATTCTTCTCCACGCTTCGAGATCAGAGTGCAAGGCTTGCTGGTCCAGCCGGAACGCCGTCATCGCGTCAGGAGTTGGGGCAGCGTCGGCGCTTTCGATAGTGTATTGCAGTTTCCCCAGCGCCGTGGCTAAATATCGCAAGCTGCTATGATCGAGCGAAGGCCCATACTCGCCCGAGAATTCAATGCCGGAGGGCGGAGGCGGGCCGAGGATCGGTCGCAACTTCCTCCGGAGCGCCCCCATAGCCTGAAAGACCAGCGGGTTGTCTTTGGGCGGCTTTCGGCTGAGGGAGCGAAGCTGTTTCTCAACTGAATCAGCCTGCCGGAGCGCCGGCGAAAGTTGCGCGCGCGCGGCTGCAATCTGTCGGTCCACATCGAATTGGTTCCGCAAGCCAGCGAGCGACGTCTTGACGCGCGGGTCCATTTTCACGATGAGGGGCTGAGTGTAAGTCTTGCCATCCACTTCGAGCGTGGCCGTATAGCGTCCGGGAACCGCCCACATGCCGTAAACTTCGCCCTCGTCAACGCTGTAGTTGGCGACCGGCGCAGGGTAGAAGAGGTTCCAGACAAAACGGTGCATGCCCGGCGCGGTTGAAGGTCTTGGCGGGCGCTGAACCCAGATGGGAGCTACCGTCAGTTTGCTCATGTCAACTTTGCGGGGCTTTTCGGCGCTCGAGAAGCGGCCCGCCAGCCGCCCGGCTGAGTCGTGAATCTCAATGACAACCGGCCCGGCCGATTGAGACTTCAGATAGTAGTCAATCATGGCGCCGAGGGGCGGATTCTTCCCCGCCGGCTCTTCGGGCGGCAGCGGCGTGCCTTCGTCGGTTGGCGGTCGAACGCGATAGGCGACGGCGGGGCGGTATAACCACGCCGAAGCCGCGGCGACTTGCGTGTTGAGCTGGCGAAGCGGCGTCACATCATCCAGAATCCAGATGGAGCGGCCGTGCGTGCCGGCGATGAGGTCATCCCCGTGGACAATGAGGTCGCGCACCGAGGCGACGGGAAGATTGAGTTGGAGCGACTGCCAATGATCGCCATCGTCGAAAGAGACAAAGACGCCGGTTTCTGTGCCCGCATAAAGCAAACCCTGCCGCTCGGGATCCTCGCGCACCACATTGACAAAACTTCCGCCGGGAATGCCGTTAGAAATCTCCTGCCAGGTTTTCCCGCCGTCTCGCGTTCGATAGATGTAAGGCCGCATATCGTCGAGGCGATGGCGGTCCACCGCCGCATAGGCGCTCAGCGCATCGAAGTGCGAGGCCTCAATCAGCGTGACCTTGCTCCACGGCGTTAGCTCCGGGGGTGTGACATTTTCCCACGTCTTTCCACCGTCGTGGGTCACCTGGATGAGCCCGTCATCGGTTCCAATCCAAATCAGTCCGGGGTCGAGCGGCGAAGGCGCAATGGTGTAAATCACCCCGCGCCGGTTGCCGTTGGAAGTGTCCCGAGCCGTCGCCGGATCGAGGTTGGGCGGAATTCCTGGGTGCGCGCGAGTGAGATCGGGGCTGATGATGTTCCACGTTTCTCCCCCGTCGTCGGTCTCAAACAGCTCTTGCGATCCGAAGTAGAGACGGTGTGGATCTACCGGCGAGAAAACCAGGGGCAATGTCCAGGTGTAACGCCACGCGCCCGGGTGAGCGAGCGGAGGGGGAATGTTGCGATCCTCGCCCGTCACCAGATTGAAGCGCGTGACCTTGGCGTGCTCGGAGCCGCCGTAGAGAATGTCCGGATGGAGCGGGTCAGGAGCGATGTACTCGCTTTCGCCGCCCGCTTCAATTGGCCGCCAATCGTGGAAGTTGATCCCAGCGTAAAGGCTGCGGCTCGGCAGCGCCACCGAACCGGTGTCCTGTTGCGATCCGTAGATCCAGTAGGGGAAACGGTTGTCGGTGATGATGTGATAAAGCTGCGCCGTCGGCTGATTGTACCAAGAGCTCCAGGTCTTAGCGCCATCGAGGCTGATGACTACGCCTTGATCGCTCGCCACAATCATCCGTCGCGCGTGATGCGGATCAATCCATAGGCTGTGATAATCGTCGCCGCCGGGCGCGCCTTTGATCGGGATAAAACTCTTGCCGCCGTCCCGCGAGCGGTAAAGCGCGGTGTTACAGATATAGACAGTCTCCGCATCTTTCGGGTCCACCGTCACTCCGCCAAAGTACCATCCGCGCCCCCAGATGCGCGGGTCTGAGTTCACCCGCGTCCACTTGCGGCCGGAGTCGTCGGAGCGATAAAGCCCGCCACGCTTTGCGTCAACCAACAAGTAGATGCGCTGAGGGTCGCTCGGCGCATACGCGATGCCTATGCGGCCGAGTCCTGCTGAAGGCAATCCGTGGCCGACGACGTGCTGCCACGCGCGGCCCCCATCGGTGGAGCGGTAAAGGCTGCTGCCCGGACCGTTCGATGGCGGATAAACATTCCATGGCGGACGGCGAGTCTGCCAAAGCGCGGCATAGAGGATGCGCGGATTGGCAGGATCAAACGCCAGGTCAATGGCGCCCGTGCTTTGGTTCTTGTAAAGTACCTTTTGCCACGTCTGGCCGCCATCGGTGGAGCGAAAGACACCGCGCTCCGCGTTCGGGCCATAAGCGTCGCCTAACGCCGCCACAAAAACCACGTTCGGATGGCGCGGGTCCACCAGAACGCGGCCAATTTGGCGCGTGTGAGTGAGGCCAATGTGCCGCCACGTCTTGCCGCCATCGGTGGACTTGTACACCCCATCGCCGTAGGAGATGTCCGAGCGCATGTCGGCCTCGCCGGTGCCCACGTAAATGATGTTGGGATCCGAGGGAGCTACGGCGATCGCGCCGATCGAGGCAATGGGTTCTTTATCAAAGATGGGATTCCAAACGCGGCCCGCGTCCGTAGTCTTCCAGACGCCGCCGTCCACTGCCCCAAAGTAGAACGTGTTGGGATGGCCCGGAACGCCGCAGGCCGCGAGGGCTCGGCCGCCGCGAAACGGACCGACCAACCGCCAGCGCATTCCTGAATAGAGGGCCGGGCTGAATTGCTGAGCGGGCAGCGGCGCGGCCAGGAGGCAAAGAAGGAGGGCGGCGAAGGCGATGAGGGGTGCCGAGCGCGGCTCAATTTTAGGGGGCAGGGTAACTTTTACGCGGTGTTTCCAAAGGGAACACAAAGGCGATTTTTCCACAAGGCTGAAGAGGCTAAATTTAATATAAGTCATTTAGTATCAACGTGTTATAAATAAGGCTGAGATTTTGTCCCAAACGTCCCATTTGTCCCATTGGGCGCCTGGCCGAGCTCTGACTAGCCTAGTCTAGCCTAGGCCATGGGGAGACTAGCCTAGCCACGAGACCCCCTGGCCCAGGCTCGCAAGGGTTCGGCCGGCGAGGCCACCCCCGGCGCGCTCGCCCCTGCTGCGCGGGAGGGCATAGGCGCCGGCCGCGGGGCGCAACGGCAGCGGGCTCGCCGGTTGGCTATCGTATCACAATTCAAACCCCCCTCGGCGCCGGCGCTCGGCCTGAGCGTCAACACTCACAACCAAGTGACCAATAGCCGGTTTTCTTACGACGCTTCGGGCGACGAAACGGGCGACGGGCACTACACTTACGCTTGGGACGCGGAAGGCCGCATGATTTCCGGGGCCAGCGTTACCTATACTTACGACGGGAGCGGGCGAGCGCGTGAAGGACTCCTCGCCCAAACTGTCCTGGCACGGGGCGGGCGGAAGCGTGCTGGCGGAAACGGACACGTCGGGGAACACGGTGAACGAGCACATCTTTTTTGGCGGGCTGCGGATGGCGCGGCGGGATTCGAGCGGGAACGTTTATTACTACTTTGGCAACGCGCTCGGCTCGGCCACGATCACGAACGCACTCACCTCTCCCTTATCGTCTTCACCCTGCTCCCGAATCTCCTGGTCCGCCTTCAGCGTCGGTTATCTGGACTTTCTCGCCAGCTTCTCCCTTTTCGATTCGGCCCTGGGGCTCGAAAAGCGCGAGATAAGGCTCGTAGCGATATCGGCGGTTGCGCTGAAAGCCGGTGATTTCCCTCAGTAAACCCAGCCCAACAAACTGATCAACCAGCTTGCTTGCCGTGACGTAAACACACTTGAGGGCTTGTTCCACCATCCGAATTGTCACAATCGGCTGCTCGAGCAGGATATCGAGGAGTTGCATCCCATTCGCGCTTCCCCCAAGGTTCGTGGCAATTGTGCGACGATGCTCCTCTCGAAGGTTGAGGATGGTTCGCGCTGTCTCCGTTGCCTCCCGGCTGACCTCATCAACGCCCCGCACGAAAAACTTCAGCCACCCTTCCCAGTCCCCATCATTGCGGATTGCCATCAGCCGATCATAGTATTCGGTCCGATGGTGTTTGAGGTAATAGCTCAAATACAAGAGCGGACGCTGGAGGACACCGCGCTGGCAGAGCAGAAACGTTATAAGCAGGCGGCCCACGCGCCCGTTGCCGTCGAGGAATGGATGAATGGTTTCAAATTGCGCGTGCGCCAGCCCGCAGTGGATCAGCACCGGCAGCGAGGCCGGGTTGTGAAGGAACTTTTCTAGATTATCGAGCGCCGGTTGCATTTCGTGAATCGGCGGCGGCACGAAGGTGGCTGTTTCCAGCGTGCAGTTCGCTTGACCAATCCAGTTCTGGCTCCTTCGAAACTCGCCCGGCGTTCGATGGGCGACCCGAACTCCCTTAAGCAATTCCGCGTGGATCTCGCGGATGAGGCGGAGGCTTAGCGGCAGGTCTTTGAGGCGCGCGAGACCGTGATTCATTGCCCGCACGTAATTCACCACCTCTTCGACATCCTTTGGGAGCTCCCGCCCTTTTGCATCAATCTCAAACTGGAGCACGTCTTCGAGCGTGCTCTGGGTCCCTTCGATTTGCGAACTCAGCACCGCCTCCTGCCGGACATACATGGCCACAAACAGGTTTGGGTTGGGCAGAATCGTGGCGATGCCGTCCAGCCGGCCAAGCGCGCGGTCTGCGTCAGAGAGGAGGTGGGTCAACTCCGCGTTCATCTGAACCGGCGGGTCAGGAGGGAGAGGTGACGGAATAAACGCTTTGTAGCCAGTCGCTTGTCTTACGTATTGGCCTGTGCGCATAATAAGAGTCGCATGGGAAGCAGCTTATTTGATTCCAGTAAAACAAGGGCAGAGCAAGACAACTCTTATTTTATTCCGACGCACTCCAATAAAACAAGCGTGGAGACTCGCCAAGTATTGGATGACAAATCAGCTCCGTCGAGCCGCTGCACACTCAATTGCGGCCACAATCTGATTGAGGTTCCAACGGGCGATTGCTGCGCCCACCTCTGCGAGCATTGGAGGGGTGCGACCACGTGACTCCTTTAGACGAACCCCGCAAAGACCCTTGCCGAGCTCCACCCCTGTACGCAATTCCCAAACTACCCAGTCACGCTAAGGAACACACGCTTGCGACATGATTCCTATAATCAATGAGACTTAGGTAGCCGCACCGCAGGGTGAAGAAAAGGAGAAAGGGCTTTGTGCGCTGCCACGGGTCTATCAAGGAGGCGGAGCGAATCCTCGGGGTCAGTTACTTTGTCAAAGAAAGGTTCAGCGCGCCGAAGAGGGGCAGGTAGTTCTTGAGGCGGCCATAAATATCGTCGGCCAACTTTTCGTTGTAGGTATGGACGGAGAGATTTCTGTCGTCAATCATCAACAGCCAGCAGGGATCATCGGCGACCAGGCCGAGGCGAAACATTTCGGCAAGACAATCGCGCGGCGACCGGCAAACCATGCCCTTGTCCGCCAAATATGCTTTAGCCGATTTCCAAGCCAATTCAAAAGTCAACTCAAAGCGCTTGATCGCGGAGTCGCGGTTGGCGACGGTCTTCGGCTCTCCCAATATTTCCGAAAAGCGCTCGATGGACCGCGCGAACGAATGGAAAATTTCTTCCTTCTTCATAGCGCCTTGGCATAACTCAGGACCTCTTGGCGGAATCTCTCGTCCGTTCGGTTCAAATCAACGATGTCGATGCGCCGCAAGGTGGGTATGGCTGCGATTTCCTGCTTCAGGCGAAGCAAGAGCATCTCGTTTACCGCGCGCGGCCCCAAAACGCCGATATCAATGTCGGAGGCCGGCTCCGCCGAATCCTTCGCCCAGGAACCGAAGAGAAGTACCCGAAACTCTTTGCCGGGCAAATGCCGGCGCACGATCTCGGACACCTCTCGGATCACTTCTTCTCTTTCCATTGCAGCTTGATTATATCGGAAATGATCGCAGAGTGGCAGCGCCGCGAGCGTGCCGCCCCACTGGGCGTTGGTCACCCGCCGCTTTATCCGCCGGGCCCACCGGGCGGGCACTCAGGCGCGGGTGGGGGGCTCGACCGCGAGCGCGGGGCGCCGTCTTTGCGGCTCTTTCCTGAATGATATCGCAAGCCAGCAAGCGGCGTGGGAGCGGCGCCACACAACTTCCCAGCGGCGCATGTCTTGGAAAAAAACTATCCGACGCCGTAAGCGCGGGGGAGCGTTTACACGATTGGCTTCGATTTCGTACAGACTTCTCTTCTACGCCGACAGAATTCATTCCCGAAGCGCGGCGATTGCCCCTAAGAAGCGGTTGGAGATAGAATAGGCGCGCTGGAGCAGTGAAGATGGACATGCGGGGAAATGAGGCAGCGCGCGCCGGAGAGCGATGATGGGCTTGAGGATGTCACGACCCTCGAGGCAACGGCCCAGGGTAGTTTGGAATCAGATTCACGACGAGGTGGGGCGGAGAATCCGCGATGCGATGTGAGCTGCCGCCGAGCCAGGAATCCCATTGAAACGGTTCCCCAAAATCCCTCGGCGCGCCGCGGTGCTGATCTTGATGGGCGTGATTGCGGCGCCCGCCGCGGCGCTTGCGCAAACCGACGAGATTCAGGTGTATAACGCGGTGATCGAGCCTCCCGGCGTATTCAATCTGATGGTCCACAGCAACTTCACGCCCGTGGGAAGGGAAACTCCCGTCTTCCCCGGCGCCATCATCGCCGACGACTCGGTCAACGGCACGGCCGAATGGGCCTACGGCGTGACCCCCTGGTTTGAGCAGGGGCTTTATCTTCCGGTGTACAGCCTTTACTCGAAGGGCCGCGGGGCGACGATCAACGGCTTCAAAATTCGCGAACTGTTCGTCCGGCCGCACGCCCAAGACCACAAGTTTTTCTACGGAATTAATTTTGAGTTTAGCGTCAATGCGGACTATTGGGAGTCCAGGCCCATTACCTCCGAGATCAGACCCATCGTCGGGGTGCGTTTGCATCCATGGGATTTCATTTACAACCCGATTGTGGACACGGACTATACGGGGGGGATCCGCAACCTCCAGTACAACCCAGCGGGGCGAGTGGCTTACCACTTCAATGACAGGTGGGCCATTGCCGTTGAAGAGTACGACGGTTTCGGCCCGCTGCGCCACTTCGTCCCGTACAACCAGCAGTTTCACGAAATCTGGGCGGTTATGGACCACTACAGCAGCAGGTTCCTCGGCGTGGACGTCGAAACCGGCATCGGGTTTGGCTTGACGCCCGGGTCCGACAAGGTCACGTTGAAACTCATGCTGTCACGCAACCTCAACCCGCGCCCCGGGGCTTGAAGGCGGATTTCCGCCCGATCATGCCAGGCGGCGGGTTCTCAGCCAAAAGTTCAAAAGGCGCGGAGCGTTCGCCGCCGGGAGGTGGGTAGCTGGGCAGGACGGTTTTGGCTTTAGGGTCCATCGCCACGAGCCGGTTGAGGGTTTGCAGGTCCACGCGCCGGCGCCCGGAGGCGGGATCGAGCTGCGGGTTGCCAGCCCCTCCGCCGAGCTGGAGGGTGGCGACGCGGGGCTCGGTTGGCGCATCTATTAGGGTGTCGGTTGGACCGTGCTCATCCGAAACGAACCGGCCGCCCCACGCGGGGTCAAAGGCCAAACCGTCTGGGCGCGAGGCCAGTGGGAGGATCATCGAAAGAAAGACGCCGCGCCTCTTGATCGTTCACCTCTCGGATGGGGCCCGGTTACGTTTTCGGGTTTCGCGCGGCTTGCGTCGGCGAACACAGTGTGTAAACCTAATCAGAGATTGAAGAGGGGCCAATGTTGGGCGAAGATCAAAACGTAGTCACTCTTCCGCCGCCGGCCGAATCGCCGCCCAGCGCTCCGACTCGTGGAAGACGCCGCCGGCGCGCAGTCCTGTGGATCGTCGGCGCGATGGCGCTAGCGCTGGCCGCGCTGGGCGTGGCGTGGTGGAGGCGAACGCCCGCCTCGGCCCCCCTCCGGGCGGCGCCGCAGACGGCGACCGTCCAGCGCGGGGACTTGGCCGTCACGCTTCGTTTGAGCGGCTCGACGGAAGCCGTCGAAGCTTACCCGATTGCCGCTCCGCGTCTTGCCGGCGAGCCCGGTTACTCTCTAACGATCATTCGCATCCAGCCGAACGGCGCGCAGGTTAAGCGGGGAGACTTGCTGGTGGAGTTCGACCGCCAGAATGAGATCAAGAGTTACCTTTCCAGCCGGGCCAAGTACCTGGACCTTCTGCACCAGATCGCTGAGCAGAAGGCTTCCACATCCGCGACGCGGGCGCAGGATGAGACGAATATCCAGACGGCGAAGGATCAGCTGGCGACCGCTGAGCTGGAGATGCAACGGCTTGAGATTCTGCCGCGGATTCAGCAGGAGATAACCCGCGAGCAGCTTGCCGAGGCCCAAGCGACGCTGAAAGAACTCCAGCAGACTTACAATTGGAGGCGGCAGGCGGCCGCGGCCGGTCTTCGCGACCTGGAAATCCAGGCTCGACAAGCCCGCTCGGAGATGCTCCACGCGCAACACAACGAAGAGCGGATGGCGATCTCATCGCCCATCGCCGGGGTGGTGGTTTTGCAGAGTATTTGGAAACAGGGCCGCTTCGGGCAAGTGGAAGAAGGCGACCAAGTGAACCCCGGGACGGGCTTCCTGCAGGTGGTCAATCCGGCGGCGATGCAGGTGACGGCGCAGGTCAATCAGATGGATGTGGGCCGCTTGCGGGTGGGCGAGCGGGCGGAAGTCCGGCTTGACGCTTACCCCCGCCTGGTTTTTCCAGCCACCCTCGTCCAGCTCAGCCCCATCGGGTCGCCCGGCCAGTTCTCGAGCAGCGTTCGGGCGTTTCGAGCTCTGTTTTCCATTCAAGGGCAGAACGCGAAGCTGATGCCGGACCTCTCGGCGGCAGTGGACGTCCACTTGCGCGAGAAAAAAGGGGCGCTCTTACTGCCCAGGGATTGCGTCTTGGAGGAGAACGGCCGAACCACCGTGCTCCTCAAAAAGGGTGTCGGGTTTGAGCAACGCGCCGTCACTTTGGGGCCGGAGAATAATCTGGTCGCGGCCGTTCTATCCGGCCTTCGGGCCGGCGACGAGGTGGCGTGGCGCGGAGACGGGCTGGCGTCATGGGGCGAGGGGCCTGATGGCGGAGAATGAGCCAAGCCGACATGGGTGGAGGGCTTGGGCGGCGGCGGGCGCCGGGGTCACGGCGTTCGTGTTCTTCGTGATTTGGGTTCGGCCCGCCCGGCCGGCGGTCAGCATTCCAACGGCGGTGGCGTGGCGAGGGGTTTTTCAGGATCAGCTCAAATTGCGAGGCGAGCTGAAAGCCCGCCGCTCGATTATCCTCTCGGCGCCGATGCGGGCTGGGCAGCTTCAGATTGTTTCTCTTGTCCCCGACGGCACGAGCGTCCAGCGCGGAGAGGTTGTGGCGCAGTTTGACTCCAGCCAGCTTAAGGACCAATTGGCCGAAGATGATTCCACGCTGGCGACGGCGGAGGCGGAAATCCGCCAGTCGGAAGCGCAGGGGCGCTTGACGGAGGAGCAAGACACGACGGCCTTGAAAACGGCCGAGTATAACCTTGCGTCGGCCAAGCTCGATGCCAGCAAGCAGGCGATCCTTTCAAAAATTGACGGCGAGGAAGCGCTCGTGAAGGTGGTGGACGCGAAGTTGGCGCTCGGCCAGGCGCGGGAAAAACTGAAGATGGACCGGGCGTCGAGCGCGGCCGCGGTCGTGGATCAGAAACAAAAGCGCGACGAGGCGGCCTTCAACGTCCGTCAGGATGAGGACGCGCTCGCCAAGATGTCGTTGCACGCCCCGCTGGCGGGAGCGGTGACCATTCTGAGCCGCTGGACGCCCAACGGCCGGCAAACGTTCCGGCCCGGCGATCAAGCCTGGTCCGGGGCGGCGATTGCCGAGCTGCCCGACCTCTCAACGCTTTACTTCGATGCGCGGGCCGACGAGCTGGACCGCAGCCAATTGAAGGCCGGGCAGCCCGCCCTGCTGCAAGCCGGCGCCGCGCCCGGCCAGGACTTTCCCGGCCAAGTCCACCAGATCAGCACTTTGGCCAGCGTGGACTTTTCGGCTCCGTGGCCGTTTCCGCGAGACTTCGAGGTCGAGGTTGATTTCGCGGGGAAGGTCCGGGCCAAGCTCCGGCCGGGCATGAGCGCCAGCGCGTTGATCACGGTCAAGACGGTGGCGAACGCCGTGCTGATTCCTCGGCAAGCGGTCTTTCAGGAGAATGGCCGGACGGTGGCTTACGTAGAACAGGGCGGCAAGTTCGAGAGGCGCGCGGTGGAGATTGGGGAGCGCGGCGAACGGGTGTTGGTGGTGACGCGCGGCCTCGAACCCGGTGAGCGGGTGGCGCTCAAAGACCCCACCGCCGGCGGCGGGTAACCCGATGCGGATTTTGAGAAGGGTAGTGTTGGTGGCCATGGTGGCGGCGGGCGCAGGGTGGCTGGCGCGGGGCGGCGCCACCCGGTTGAAGGCTTCGCCGGATCCGATCCCGACGGCGCGCGTCGAGCAAGGCCCGGTGAGACTGGATGTGCAAACGAGGGGCGACCTGGAGACCGGGCAAATGGTTACCCTGGTGGCGCCGCCGGTGGGTGGCGGAACGCTGCAAATTGTGGAGCTCGATCTTACGGGGACGGTGGTGAAGCCGGGCGACGTGGTCCTCCGGTTCGACCCCAGCGAGCAGGCGTACAACCTGGAACAAAACCGATCGGCCCTGGAAGAAGCCGAGCAGGAAATCGTCCAGGCCAAAGCGCAAACGGCCGTGCAGAATTCCGATGATCGGTTGACGCTCCTCAAAGCCCAATTCGGCGTAAAGCAAGCGGAACTCGAAGTCCAGGAGAATCCCATTCTGGCGGCGATTGACGCCAAAAAGAACCTTTTGGCGCTGGCGGAGGCCCGACGAGCCCTGGCCGAGAGCGAACACGACCTGAAGACCGATGTCTCCTCCAATCAAGCCGCGATCGAGCTGGCCGAGACGAAGTACAACAAGGCCAAGGTGGAAATGGGGCGCGCGGAGCGCAACATTCATAACATGACTTTGCGGTCGCCCATCGCGGGCGTGGTGGAGGTCGAGGACAAT
This sequence comes from Acidobacteriota bacterium, assembly GCA_021827255.1. Classification (GTDB taxonomy): domain Bacteria; phylum Acidobacteriota; class Terriglobia; order UBA7540; family UBA7540; genus JAKCCV01. Next base: position 18,714 of record JAKAWO010000007.1, read on the forward strand.
CGAATGGCCACCGGCGGGGTTTTCTTCAGCGGCATGACGCTGCCCGAATTTCGGGCCGGGGATCAAGCCCAACCGGGCACGCCCATCGCTCAAATCCTCGACCTGAGCCAGATGACGGTGGAGGCCCACATCCAGGAGGCCGACCGCCCCAGCGTGAGCGTGGGCGAGCCGGTGGAGATTCGAGTGGACGCCATTCCGGAGGCGACTTATCGCGGCCAGGTGGCGACCATTTCGAGCATGGCCCTCCGACCCATGTTCTCCGCGAATCCGGCGCGAACCTTCGCGATGACGGTCGCCCTCGATCATCCTGACCCGCGGCTTCGCCCGGGGTTTACCGCTCACCTCAAGCTGCTCGGGCGGCGAGTTGAAAAAGCGCTCTATATTCCCCGGGTGGCGATCTTCGCGGCCGGAGGCAAGGCGGTGGTGTATGTCAAACAAGGGGGAAAGTTTCGCCAACGCGCGGTCACGGTTCGGTACGAAACCGCCGCGCGGGCGGTGATCGAGGGTCTGCGGCGAGGCGAGGAAGTGGCGTTAGTCAACCCTTCTCGAGCTACGCCGTCAACCCGGGCAACGGGTTCGCCCGCGCCGACCGGAGGGGCCACGCCGTGAGAGCTTCCACCCCGACGGTCGAGGCGCTGAGCATCGAACGGCGCCGCTTTGCGCAGGTGATTCCCGACCTCGTGCTGGGGCTTGAGAATCTGCGCCTTCACAAGCTGCGCTCGCTGCTCACCATGCTGGGCATGATCTTCGGGGTGGCCGCGGTCGTCGCCATGCTTTCGATTGGGGCCGGCGCCCAGCAGAAGGTGATGGCTTTTATCCAGCAGCTCGGCGTCCGCAACCTGATCGTCGAGGCCAAAGAAGCCAACGATTGGCAATCCTTCCGGAAGGTCCGCGCCATCTCGCCGGGGCTGACCTTCCAGGATTTTCGAGTCATTCAACGGGACACGCGGGGCATCACCGCCGCAACGCCGCTCAAGCGGTTCACTCCGGTCCAGCTCATTCCCAAGCCACAACAGGCGATGCCGTTGGTTTACGGCGTCGAGCCCGTCTATCAGCGAATCGCCGCGCTCCGCCTGGAGGCGGGCCGGTTCTTCGGCGTCCGCGAGGCCGCCGAGGCCGCGCCGGTTTGCGTGCTGGGGGAAGGCGCTCGGAGCGGGGTGTTCGGGCCGCAGAATCCGATCGGCAAATACCTGAAGGTGGATAACCAATGGTTCCAGGTGATCGGCGTCGTCGGACCGCGCCTGGCGGCCGGGAGGGGGACTTCAGGGCTGCCCTCGGAAGACGTTAATAATCTCATCTACGTTCCGCTCGATTCGGCCATTGACCGATTGGAGGATGCTCAGAGCCAGTTTCACGACCAGATTGACGGCATCTACCTGCAGCTCCAGAGCGGCGGGGAGACACCCGCCGCCGCCTCGGTGGTGCGCGCTATCTTGAATGAGTCGCATCACCACGCCGGCGACTTCAGCGTCATTGTGCCGGCGGAATTGCTGGCTGAACAGAAGCGCACGCAACATCTCTTTGAAACCGTGATGGTGGCCATCGCCTCCATTTCTCTCCTGGTCGGCGGCATTGGGATCATGAACATCATGCTGGCGAGCATTTTGGAGCGCACCCGCGAGATTGGCGTGCGGCGAGCGGTCGGCGCGCGGCGCGGCGATATTATCCGCCAGTTTGTCACGGAGGCGCTTTTGATCTCCATTCTGGGAGGCGCGATCGGCATCCTTTTTGGCTTCGCCATGTCGAGAATCATCGCTCTGGCCGCCGGCTGGTCCACGATCGTGACCGTGGCCTCTGTCCTGCTCGCTTTTCTCGTCTCGCTGTCGGTCGGCTTGGCCTCGGGTATCTACCCTGCGGTGCAAGCCGCGCGGCTGGACCCGGTGGAGGCGCTTCGCTACGAATAGACGGAACCCATTAAGCTGACGGCCTCCGGGGTTGGCTCGCGCAGAGAGAAAAGACCGGCGGAGGAGGAGGGGGAGGACTGATGGCTGGTTTCGATGGGCGGCGGTGGGGACTGGCGGTGGCGCTCGGCGCGGCGCTGGCGGCGGAAGCGCTGGCGTCTCCGCCGATGCAGCCGGCGCGCGGTTTCGAGGACTATATCGTGAACGGGGAGCTTCGCCTCAGCCTGACGGACACGGTGCGGTTGATGCTGCTCAATAATTCCAGCGTCCGCGTGGAGCAGACCAGCGTCGAGCAGGCTCGCGACGCCGTGACGCGCGCCTATTCCCCGTTCGATCCACTGCTCAGCTCGAGTTTTTCCCCCACGCGCCAGACCGAGCCCACCGCCACGCAGTTGTCGGGCGCGCCGACGCTCAGCAGCCTCTCGCAAAGCGCGGGGACGCAATTTCAAAAGACCTTTTCCAGCGGCACCTTGTTAGAGACCGGACTCAGCGCCACCCGAGTTTCCTCCAACAGCATTTTCAACACCTTCAACCCTTCGGTTTCTTCCAGCCTCAACGTTTCCCTGACGCAGCCGTTGCTGAGAAATTTTGGCGTCTTCGTCAACCGGGCCCCCATCGTCGTCGCTCAGCGGAACCTCAACCAATCGCGCTTTCAGTTCGAGGAGGAGATTAACGACGCCTTGCAACAGGCGATCCGTCAATATTGGCAAGTGGTGCAGGATCGGGAGCAACTCCAGGTGCTTCAGCAGTCGCTCCAGGCCGCGGAGGCCAGCTACCAGCACGACAAACGCGCCCTCGAATTGGGCGCCCTCTCGCCGCTCAACATCTACCAGTCGGAGGCGGAGGTGGCCACCCGGCGAGTCTCCGTGATCCAGGCTCGATATGGGCTGAAGCAGGACGAGGATCAATTTCGGATGCTGATTGGGGCTGACCTTGATCCCCGCATCGCCTCGCTCAAACTCGACCTGATCGAACCCGCCAAACCGTCCGAGCCGTTGCTCACCCCGCGCCTCAAGAACCTGGTTCAGGCGGCGCTCGCCCGGCGACCGGACCTTCAGGCGCTCCAAAACCAGCTTGACAATACTGCGACGAACCTGCGCGTGGCGGAAAATCGGCTCGAGCCGGACCTCAGTGTTTCCGCCCTGTACGAGAGCAACGGGCTGGGCGGCAACGCCCTCAGCTCGACCCCGCCGCGCGTCATCATCAGCCGAGGCGGCGTCACGGACGCCCTCGGGCAGGTCTTTGGTTTCGGCTTTCCGACCTACGGCGTGAGCGTCCGCCTGAGCCTGCCGCTGAAAAATCACGCCGCGGAAGCGGACCTGGCGGACGCGCGGGTGGCTCGCGACGAGACGCTCTACGCGATCCGCCACAGTCAGGAACAGATTGAGCTGGATGTTAAAAATGCGGTCAGCCAAATTCAGCAGGCGAAGCTCTCCATGAGGGCGGCTCAAATCGCTGAGAATTTGTCGGAGAAAAATGTGGCGGCGCAACAAAAGGAGTACGAGTTGGGCTCGGGCCTTATGTTTCTGGTCCTGCAGGCCCAAACCCAACTGGCGCAATCCGAGGCCAGCTTAGTATCGGCGCAGGTAGGCTATCAGCTTGCCGTGACCACTTTGGAGCACGCCACCGCCTCTCTGTTGGACCGCTTCCACGTCCAGATCGCCCAGGCGGTTCCCTGAGGGCGGCCCTCGCGTTCGGTGGTATGCTGGGACGTTGCGCCGCCTGAACGAACGCATTCCGCCATTGGCGCGCTGGAGGGAGGCCTGGCATGAAATTGCTGAATCTTGAGATTACCCGGTTGGCTCACGACACGTTTCGGATCGCCGGGTCTAAGCTGATCTACACCGATCCTTACAAAATCACCCAACGCGAAAAAGCCGACCTCATACTGCTCTCGCACGAGCATTTTGACCATCTGAGCGCCGAGGACCTGGAGAAAGTCTGCGCTCCCGGGACGACGATTGTGGCCAGTCCGCTCTGCGCGGAGGGAATCCAAAGCCTTCACGCCAAGGAAAAACTCTTCCTCGATCCCGGCGCCAAGGTGAGCGTGGGCAAAGTGGACATCGAGACGCTTCCCGCTTACAACGTGAACAAGTTTCGCGAGCCGGGCAAGGCCTTCCACCCTCAAGGAGAAAAGAGGTTGGGCTTCGTGATTCGCATGGATGGGACCTCCGTTTACTACGCCGGCGACACCGATCTCATTTCGGAAATGAAAGGCGTAAGATGCGACATTGCGCTCTTGCCGGTGTCGGGAACCTACGTGATGACGGCCGAGGAAGCGGCGGAGGCGGTGGCCACGATCCGGCCCAAGATCGCCGTGCCCATGCACTACGGCGCGATCGTCGGCAACGCCGCGGACGCCCAAAAGTTCCGGTCCTTGGTTAAGAACTGCCAGGTCGAGATTCTATGAGCCGGGGTGCCGCACAACGCGGCGTTACCCTTTGCTGGCCAGCCGCCGCGCGAACCGCTTGCGCCGGCCGACGGCCGCCCGACGAACGCTGATGCAGATCGTTGATTTGCGCGCCACCACCGTGACCGTTCCCCTCCAGGCGCCTTTGCGCCATGCCAACGGCTGCCACTGGGGCCGCTTTGTCCGCACCCTCGTCGAGGTGGAAACGGACAGCGGTCTGGTGGGCTTGGGCGAAATGGGCGGCGGCGGCGAATCGAGCGAGGCAACCTTTCGCGGGCTTAAATCGTATCTGGTGGGCCGCGACCCGCGCCGCCTCGAGGAGCTGCGCTTTCTGATTTCCAATCCCACCGCCTCCCTGTATAACAATCGGATGCAAATCCTCGCCGCCATCGAATTCGCCTGCCTCGACGTTATGGGCCAGGCGTGGGGCGTCCCCGTCTCGGAGATCCTGGGCGGTCGGCTGCGCGATTCCGTTCCCTTCGCGGCCTACCTCTTCTTTCGTTATCCTCACTCCCGCGACGGCTCCGGCGAAGTTCGCACGGCGGAGCAACTCGTCGAGCACGCGCAACGCTTGAAGGCGCAATGTGGATTTACAACTCACAAGCTGAAAGGCGGCGTTTTCCCGCCCGACTACGAGCTCGAATGCTATCGCGCCTTGGCCGCCGCTTTCCCCGACGACCGTTTGCGATTTGACCCGAACTCGGTGTGGTCGGTCGAGGAGGCGCTGCGTTTTGGGCGGAGCATAGAGCATCTCAACAATGATTATCTTGAGGATCCCGTCTTTGGGTTGAACGGCATGCGCAGGGTGCGCGGGAAAATCCGCACCCCGCTCGCCACCAATACCGTGATCACCAATTTCGAGCAGCTCGCGGCCAACGTCCTCGACCTGGCGGTGGATGTGACGCTGCTCGACACGACGTTCTGGGGCGGCATCCGCCCTTGCGTCAAAGCGGCGGCCCTGTGCGAAGCCTTCCAGCTAGGCGTCTCCGTCCATTCGTCCGGCGAACTGGGAATTCAATTGGCCACCATGCTTCACCTCGGCGCCGTCCTGCCCAACCTCACCTTCGCCGCCGATGCCCACTATCATCATCTGACCGACGACATCATCGAAGGCGGCAAACTTCACTACGAGGCCGGGGCGATTCGCGTGCCCACCGCGCCTGGACTTGGAGTCAAGCTCAACCGCGACAAGGTGGCCGAGTACAGCGAGCTTTACAAGCGTCTCGGCTCCTATGCCTACGATCAGGACCCCTTGCGCCCAGGTTGGACGCCAACCATTCCCAACACTCGCTGGGCCGACCCTGCCGACGCGCGGATTCCCAAGATCGCGCATTAGTAGTACTCCGTTCAGTGATGGGACACGATTGCTTTTGCGCATTGCACTCGACAG
>JAKAWO010000008.1 GCA_021827255.1 Acidobacteriota bacterium
CATTCCTTGAGAGGGGCCGGGCCCTGCAATGAGTGAACGTGGAGCGGGCCCCCGGGGTGCCTCAGATGACCCAGCAAAGGGAACCGTTCTTCCGACGTCGTCGCCTTGACAGGCTGCTCATCGCGTCCGTGACAGCCCTCTGGGTCTGGAAGATTCTTGAAATCGCAGGGAGGGAGGCTCACCTGTTGCGCCGCAACCTGGGATGGGGCTACGTGGTAGATTTGACGATTCCGGTAGCTGCAACCGCTGGCCTCGCCGTGTTCCTTGTCGCTCGGTGGATCGTGCGTCGGCCAGGGAAAGGCGGGGACTAGCCCGGATTTTCACGCCGCGCCAGGCTCAAATCTTGGCCTGGATCGCCAAGGGCAAAACCAACCTCGACATCTCTCGGATTCTCGGCCTGCGGGTCCGCACGGTTGAGAAGCAAATGGAACACGCTCTGGAAAAGCTCGGCGTCACGCCGCGATGTCCTATCTATATTGTGAGCGACAGCGTACCTTGCCACCCGGGGTTTTTCTGCCTGACCTTGGCTTACCGAACGTCGAAGAGCTCGTCCTTCTCATGTCTGCCACCGGCCGTATGTGTTCCTACTTCCACGCTCCCCGGCCCTTGCAATTAGGGAGGCGGAACCATGCTTGATGAGGGGTACTCCGCCCGCGCCGTTCGAACCCTAATGCTGGCGCGCCTCGCCGCCGGCTGCCGTGGCGCGACCGCCGTGGGGACCGAAGACCTCCTCGTCGCCCTCGTAGCGGAAGATCAAGGAGGGCCACGAGGGGCGCAGGTGAAACTGTTCGGGACGTACTCGGCTGACCTCCGCGACCCCTACCCGCACAAGCCCTTTTTGCGCCCCCGCTTGGCAGACCACCTGCTCGGCCGGTTGAGGGGCTCTCGTCCCCGGTCTCGACCTGTCCCTGCGCCGCGTGAGATTCCTCTGTCCAGGGGACTGCGTCGCGTGCTCGTGAGCGCCGCCGCGCGGAAGGATGATCTGCGTCGTCGCGAGCTCCAGCCTCTGCACCTCTTCTGGGCGCTCCTGAGTCGTGAAGGCGGGCGCTGCGCCAAGATCCTAACCTCCGCAGGAATCAGCCGCGAGAGCGTAGCTCTTGCGGAGCGTGAACAGCCGGCGCTCGCGGCGCCGCAGGGCGGCAAAGGCGCCGCCGGGGTTGCTATGAGCCCGTCACCCTGGTCGCGACGCGCGCGACAGGTTCTTTTCCTAGCGCGACTAAAGGCGCAACGCCGCGGGGTCGCTGCGGTGGAGGTCGAGGACCTGCTCCTCTCCATCTTGATCGAAGACCAGGGCGGTCTTCGCGGGGCAGCCTCGAGTGTGCCTGGCGTCAACCTCGACGCCGCCCTCGTGGACCAGCCCCACGTCCCGTTGCTGGGTCACAACTTGGCTGCCGATCTGGTCGCGCGGCTTGAGGCGCTCTGCGCCCGGTCGGAGGGCGGCCTGTCGCGGTCCGCGTTGCCGATGTCCGCTCCGGTCAAAAGGTGCCTCAGAGACGCCGAGCTCCTGAGGAGCGCGCTGGGGCAGGCCGAGGTCGAGCCGGCGCATTTGCTGGCGGCACTGGTGGAGCAAGGGTCGAGCACGGGCGCCCGGATGCTCCGTGACGCCGGCATCACGCGGGAAAGGGTCCTGCATCTGTTCCGTCGCCGCCCACAGGACGAATAACCCGCTGCTGGCTACGACCTAGACGATACCTCACGGGGCAATCCTTATAAGACTGTTTACTCAGGAAATCAAATAGAACTAACGCTCCTGAGGTCGCAGGCCACGCAATAACAGTCCTTGGCGCGCGCAGCGGCTGGGCGTTCACGGCCGTCTCGCCCGTAAAGGAGCCCAACGGCGCCGGGACGGGGGCGTGCGCAGGAGTGCTGCCGCTGCTCGGCGCGCTGCCCACCCTCTCGCGCGCCGAAGCCACCCGCCTCATCGTGCGGCGGGTTCCAGGCTTGAATCAAACCTTGCTGCTCCTGGACGACGAATCGAGCCACCTTCACGCCACGCATCTCGAGCGCCCCGGCCTCACGCCGCGCCAGGCTGAAATCTTGGCCTGGATCGCCAAGGGCAAAACCAACCTCGACATCTCTCGGATTCTCGGCCTGCGGGTCCGCACGGTTGAGAAGCAAATGGAACACGCTCTGGAAAAACTCGGCGTCGAGACGCGCGCCGCCGCCGTTGCCCGCTTCGCGACGGCTCTGTTGCCAGGAGCCCACCGGCAATCCGCTCGCCTGCGGTCAGCAAACCGACAGATGCTCACCCGGCTGGTGGACAAGGGGGCCTGCGAACAACGGCAGGCCGCTCAGCCGCAGCGGCAACATCCTGAGCTGATTAGGCAATGAGAGAGGGGCCCGAACCAGCGAGGGACAGAATTTACTTTTTTCGGGCGGGGACGTAACCCGGCGGCAGCGCGGCGCCTTCGCCGAAGAAGAACTGCTCCATCTGGCTGGCGATCAAATCCTGGGCCTCTTTGGTAGAGGGATTCAGGCGATATTCGTTAATGATCATTTTGAGGTGCTCGATCCAAAGCTTCCAAGCCTCCTGCGAAACGTTCTGATAAATGCGGTCACCGAGCTCACCCGGCCAGGGAGGCTCGTCGAGGCCGGGAAGCTCCCGGCCGAATTTCACGCATTTCACCCTGTGTGCATCCACTCATAACCTCCGTTGGTCCCATCCTGCGGACGTTCGCGTTCGGCGGCAGAGCAAGTCCATCCGTTGCGCTGCCCCGACCACGGCCATTATACAGTAAAACTCGGCGCCCCATACGCGCCCGATCGTTCTCCTCCCCCGTCGCCAAGCTATCGCGCCGGTCACGCCCAGTCATTTCGATCGAGTGAGCCGCACGATGCTTCTTCGTTGTTTAAGGTTTCCGTTTGCACTTCTCTTCCAGAGTTCGTCGCAGAACATTGAGCATCGCCCGATCTTTGTCGCGCCCTGCCTCTTCTTTGGTCTTAATCACCTCAGCGAGGCTGAGCACCCGAACCTTGACGTCACCGACCGGCACTTCGATGGTGTGAGGGAGAAGGTCACCGTAGCCGCGACGCGAGCCGATGACGCTCAGCAGGTCGAGCGGCCCTGCGCGGGTCATGAGGAGTTGATGCCCTTCGGATTCGAGGTGGGAACGGGCGGGTTTAAGACCCTCCGCCCCCGGCGTGCGATAACGCGCACCGAGAGCCTCCAACGCCTTCATCATGCGGTCAAGGTTTTCCGGACTGCGGGAGTGGACCAAATCGAGGTCGAGGGTGGAAATCGCGGCACCCTGCGCCACTGCGGCGACGCCTCCAACGAGGATGAACTCGGCGCCATGCTTTGCGAGGGTTCGCAGGATCTCAATAAAATCAGGTTTCGGCAACATCTCCTCGCAGCCTCATCATGCTCCACAGATGCTCTTGAAGAGCTTCCAGGCGTTCCGTCGGCGTGAGGGAGAGCATCCACCAAATCAGAGTCAAATCTACTCCGTCTTCGGTATAAGGGCTATCCGACTCCCGGGTTTCGATATTGCTTGACCCGCTCAAGCGTTGCTTTTCATCCATGGCCAGTGAGCAAGCTCCCCCCAGTGGACTAGGCCCAGTAATTGCGGTCGAGCGAGCGGTACTGGATGGCCTCCGAAATGTGCTCGGTGGAGATTTCTTCCGCGCCAACAAGGTCGGCAATGGTGCGGGAAACTTTGAGGATGCGGTCATGGGCGCGCGCCGAGAGGGCCAGCCGGGTCATGGCGCTTTCCAGCAACCGCTCGCACTGGGCGGAGATATTGCAATAGCGGCGAATCTGCCGTGGGCTCATCTGGGCATTGGAAAAAATCTTCTCGCCGTGGAACCGTTCAAGCTGCCGCTTTCTAGCCTCCATCACCCGGCGGCGAATCTCTTCCGAACCTTCGCCGTCGGTTCCCTGCCGCAGTTCTGAGTATTTAACCGCCGGCATGTCAATGTGGATGTCAATGCGGTCAAGCAGCGGCCCGGAGATTCTGGAGACGTAGCGCTGAATCATAGGAGGCGTGCACGTACACTCACGCGAAGGATCGTTGAAAAACCCGCATGGGCAGGGGTTCATGGCGGCGGCCAGCATGAAGCGCGAAGGGAAAGTGACCGACATCGCGGCGCGGGAAATCGTGACCATCGCATCCTCGAGCGGCTGGCGGAGCACTTCGAGGACGTTGCGCGCAAACTCAGGAAGTTCGTCCAGAAAAAGAATCCCGTGGTGCGCCAGGCTCACCTCGCCCGGACGCGGCAGCGCGCCGCCTCCGATCAGGCCGGCGTCGGAGATCGTGTGGTGCGGAGCCCGGAACGGCCGCGTCCCTACCAATCCCGCTCCCGGCTCGAGCAGTCCGGCCACGCTGTGGATTTTGGTGGTTTGAATGGCCTCTTCGAACGTGAGAGGAGGCAAAATGGTCGGGATGCGCTTGGCCAGCATGGTTTTTCCAGCACCTGGGGGGCCGATCATCAGGATGTTGTGGCCGCCCGCCGTCGCCACCTCGATGGCGCGCTTGGCGTGGAGCTGCCCCTTCACGTCGCGAAAATCCACGCTGTATTGGCTGGCGCGATCGAGCATCTCCGAGGAGTCCACCCGGGTGGCGGCGAAGGGGCGCGTTTCGTTGACGAAGTCGAGCACCTCGGGCAGCGACCGCAGACCGTAAACCTCGATGCCTTGCACTACGGCCGCTTCGGGAGCGTTTTCCGCCGGCACCACCACTCGGTGAATCCCTTTCTGTCGGGCCATGCCGGCAATCGAGAGCGCGCCCTTGATAGGGCGAAGCCCTCCGTCCAAAGACAGCTCGCCGAGGAACAAGTGTTGCTTCAGTCCGTCTTTCAGCAGCACGCCCGTCGTTCCCAAGATTCCGAGAGCAATGGGCAGATCAAAGCCAGAGCCTTCCTTTTTAACGTCCGCCGGCGCCAGATTGACGGTAATGTTTTGAAAGGGAAAATCCAGTCCGCAGTTTTTGATCGCGGATTTAATCCGCTCACGGCTCTCCCGCACGGCGGCGTCGGGCAGCCCGACGGTCATAAAAATCCCGTTACCCGCGGACACGTCCACCTCAACCTCGACCAGGTAGGCGTCAATTCCGTACGTTGCCGCGCTGAAGGTTTTGAAGAGCATGCCAGCGGTTTCCGCAGGGCTTCGCTAGGGGCGCTGTGTCACTCCTTGGGCTGTGGGCGTCCTCTCTCCTGACGCGCGAATTATAACAGAAGCGCCTGAAAGGTGGTGGGGGCTGCAGATTCGTCCAGAAAAGCGCGGGTGATGAATGATTCAGCGCGTTCAGTAGGTAGCCTCGCCTGGGTTGCAGGCGCCACCGCTTGCGGCGCTGCGGAGCTTGCCAGCGGGGGCGGCCGGCCGTTTAGGAAGCTCGTCGCCGCGGAAGTATTTGTTCCCGGCGGCCCGCATGATGGCCATGGCGGTAAGGGCTTGGGTGTAATTGTTGCCGGCGTTCCAGAGCAAAAAGCCGATGCCGCCCTCCTGCCGTGCCACGCTCACTTCTTCCGTGACGTACTGAGGAGAATAATCCGGCGTGCGCCAGGCAAAGGCTTGCAGCCACGGGCGCAGAACCACGCCGCTCGCGGCGGTCACCTGGCGAAAGCGCTTCATGGACTCGCCGATGAAGTGCTCCGGGGTGTCGCCGGGAACCGCGATGCCGTCGAAGCCAAAGAAGTGCGAAGGATAAATCATCGGAGAGAGCACGTCCCAATAACGCGCCATCTGCGGAATGTCCTGGCCCGTGTGGGCCAGGTCCACCTTCTGTTCCCACGCCGCCACGCCGAAGACGTCCAAGGAAACCAGCACGCCCATCGGGTGCAATCCCGCGTAGGCGCGTTTCAGGAAGGCGTTAATCACGTCGGAACGTTGCCAGTTGGGATGGGCGGCCTCGAAGCTGAACTCGGCGTCGTCCTCATCGCCCGAAGCAGGAAAGCGGACGTAATCAAACTGAATCTCATCCACCCCGGAGCGGGCCACAGCCTTGGCGATCGCCAGGTTGTAATCCTGCACGGCGGGGAGCGAGGGATCCACCCAGACTACCTGTCCCTTATCGCGCCAAAGCTGCCCCGTCTGTCGTGAACGCGGATCGAGCTGAGGGTCGTGTTGCGCCAAATATGCGTCCTTAAACAGGGCGATCCGCGCGATGGCATGGATGCCGTGCGCATGGAGGAAATGAACGAATTTTGGCAAGTCGCGAATGGGGGGATTCTCGTCCTTGGGCGCGAGGGGATTACTAAAGGGCATGGCCACCCGGCCCTCCACATCCTTGATATCAAACGCCACGGCGTTTCCACCGGCTTCCCGCCAGCGGCGAATCATGTCCAAGCCGCGCTCGCTTCCCGCCATCCAGGCGGTCAGGTAAATTCCACGCGCCTCAAAAGTTTTCGGTACGGGGATGGGATGCGCCACAATCGGGGTGCCGAGAACGCCGGGGACCAGGACTTTCTCGCCGGGCCGGAAGTAGGTTTTTTGAGTCCAACCGTTTGTCCGTCGGATCGCGGACTCGAGCCCCGGAATGGTCATATAGGAAGTTCGGTCAAGATACTCGCGGGCTATAGTCCCCAGGCCTTCGCCTCGCGTCACAACGTGGATTTCACAATCCGCGCAGGGGTGGACCGTAGCGGCGTGAATCGGCGCAGTGACGACTCTGTGGGCCGGGCTTGTAGCGCGTGCGCCCGCCGACTTCGCGGTCGCGGCCCAGCACCTTTGGCTGATAAGCGGAGCGGCCACCCCGAGCGCGAGAACACCACAAGCGAGCAGGTGATTGAAACCACGAACGATCCTCAAGAACATAGCCCTCTACCTTCCAAGCGCCTGCTTATGATAACCCGAATTGTGTATGGCGCGCCCCTTTTGACGCGCGATGTGACCCCGTGGGTAGGGCGGCATCCCGCGGGCGCCGCTGGCAGTGCGGGCAGAAATGGCTGCTCCGACCCGCCACGACGATGCGCTGGATCGCGCTGTGACAACGCCGGCAAGGCTCGCCTGCGCGACCATAGGCCTCGAGCCGCTGCCGATAATTTCCCTCTCGACCTTCGATGTCAATGTAGTCGCGGAAACTCGTCCCCTGAAGGTCAACCGCCCGGCGCAAAACCTTTTTGAGCGATTGATAGAGCCGACGAAGCGTTCGGCGGGAAAGCCGGCCGGGCTGGGCGAGGGGATGAATCCGCGCCGCAAAGAGGGACTCGTCCGCATAAATATTCCCCAGGCCGGAGAAGCCTCGTTGATTGAGAAGCCAACCTTTCACCGCGCCGCGCCGGGCGCGCGCGGCTTGGAAAAACTCCGCCTCGGTCACTTGCTGCGCGTCGGGTCCAAGCCGCCCAAGAACCGCCTCCAGTTCCTCCAGCGTGCAGGAGCGCAGCCGGCCGAAGCGGCGAGCATCACGGAATCGGACTTCCTCTTCGCCCGTGTCGAGCGCCAGGCGAACGTGAGTGTGCGGCTCAAGCGGCTGCTCGCGCCGACGCACGGTGAGTTGGCCCGTCATGCCCAGGCGCACCATCAAGAAGTTCACCGGAGCACCATCTTGAGCTTCAAGCGCGAGCGCCAACACCTTCCCCTTGCGCTCAATGGAAGCGACCCTTCGCCCGCGAATCCCACCCACAAAGCCGGCAGGCGAACCCACGAGGATCCCCGGATGCAGGACTTCAACTTCGCTGATTTGGCGTCCGAGAACGCGCTCCCGAAGCCCTCGAGAAACGGTTTCGACTTCTGGTAGTTCAGGCATTCTGACGCTGGCGGGAGAAACAAGTTGAAGAAGGCCCAACGGATTTCTTTCTGCTTCCGTTAAACAGCCACTTTGACGTCATTACCTTCCACGTGCACAGGGTAGGTAGCTAATTTCAGCGATTTGTCATCCAGATTTTCTCCCGTCCGCACATTGTATTGCCACATATGCCAGGGACAAGTGACCACGTCGCCTTCCAGCATTCCTTCGCCGAGCGGTCCTCCTTGGTGCAAGCAGGTATTGTCGGTGGCATAAATCGTTCCGCCCACATTGTAGAGGGCGATGGTTTTGCCGTTCACCTCGACCGTCTGGGCGGTCCCCGCGGCGAACTCGGATAGGTTTGCGACCTTCACAAACTCAGCCATGTACCCTCCTCAATTTCCACCCGTGGCGGCGCATCGGCTCGCTGACGCGCCACTATGCTCATGACCTGTTTTCGCAAGGTAAAAGGCTACCCAATCCGAACGAGTTCGGGAGTTCCCGCCTTGCCGATTCGGACCGACTGCTTGAAGTCTTCCAGCATGCTCTCGTCCAGGCGAACCTCCGTCGGGCGCCGGAAGCGCGGATCAACGCTCATTCGATCGATCTTTTCCTGGAGCTTTAGCAGACCGTAGAAGAGATTTTCGGGCCTGGGCGGGCAGCCGACGATATAAACGTCCACCGGAACGATCTTGTCCACACCCTGCAGGACCGCGTAGGTGTTGAAAGGCCCTCCCACGCTCGAGCAGGCGCCCATTGAGATGCACCACTTCGGTTCCGGCATCTGCTCCCAGATGCGTTTCAGCACCGGCCCCATTTTCAGCGTCACCGTTCCCGCAACGATCATCAGGTCAGCCTGGCGCGGGCTCGGGCGGAAGACCTCCGCGCCAAACCGGGCCATGTCAAAACGCGAAGTCGTCGCCGTAATCATCTCAATGGCGCAGCACGCGAGACCAAAGGTCAGCGGCCAGAGGGCCGATTTTCGCGCCCAGTTGAAGACGTGGTCCACCGTCGAGATGACAAAACTCTTGTCGTGACGGATCTCACTTGGATCCATGAACCTGCCTCGAGCGGCATTGATCGTTATTCTTTCCCGCGATTCATTATACCTCAACGCGCAGGCCTGGGGTGTAAGCTGTTCGGCCGCCGGCCTGGCCGCCAGGGGCTTGCGCAAGGGTTGCGATCTTCCCTTGGACGGATGACGGCGCGCTGGCTGCTCGATTGACAAGCGAAGGCTTGCCCGTTAGGCTCGTCGAGCGATGTCATGATGCCCAGCTATCTTCGCAAGACGGAGAATTCGATGATCTTTTGGCTCCGACGTTGGGGTGGCGCATTGCTGTTTCTCGCATTGGCGAGCCAAGGGCTCGTATTACTGCGGAGCCGGCTTTGGGCCGATCAGGGAATGTGGACGTTCGACAACATGCCACTCGAGCAGTTGAAGGCGCGTTATAACTTCGTGCCTACGCAGGCTTGGCTCGATCATGTCCGTCTCTCGAGCCTGCGGTTCAATAACGGCGGATCCGGCTCGTTTGTCAGCCCGCACGGGTTGGTGCTGACCAACCACCACATCGCTCTGAGCGAGCTGCAGAAGCTTTCGACGGCCCAGCACAACTACGTGAAGGAGGGTTTTTACGCTCCCACAAAAGCGCAAGAGTTAAAGTGCCCTGGCCTGGAAGTGGACCAACTGGTTTCGATGAAGAACGTCACGGCGCGGGTGGAGGCGGCGGTGAAGCCTGGCATGGCCGACATTGAGGCGCTGAAGGCTCGACGCGCCGAAATCGCCGCCATCGAGCGCGAAAGCCTCAAAGCCACGGGACTGCGCTCCGATGTTGTCACCCTCTACAACGGGGGCGAGTATTGGCTCTACCGGTACAAGAAATACACCGATATTCGCTTAGTCTTTGACCCTGGACAGCAGATTGCCTTCTTTGGCGGCGGTTGGGATAACTTCACTTATCCCCGTTACGATCTGGACTTTGCGCTCTTCCGGCTTTATGAGCACGGCAAACCGGTGGATAGCAGCGGGAATTACTTCCGCTGGAGCCGCCGAGGCGCGCAGCCCGGCGAACTCGTCTTTGTCTCGGGTAACCCCGGCAGGACTGACCGGGATGACACAGTGGCGCAGCTCGAACTCCTCCGCGACCGGATTTTGCCGCTCGACCTCAATTTATTGGAAAGTCATCGCGCGGCGCTCGTGCGGTACTCATCCGAAGGGGCGGAGCAAGCCCGTGAAGCCAGCGAAATGATCTTTTTCATTGACAATTCCATCAAGGACCTTACCGGCATGCAAAAGGGATTGGAAGATCCGCGCTTGATGGCGATTAAAATGCGCCAGGAGGCCGCTTTTCGCGCGCGCATTGCCGCCCATCCTGCCTGGGAAAGAGCTTACGGGGGCGCTTGGAATCAGATCGCTGAGGCGGAAAAGGCATTTGCCGCCCACTTGAAGCTCGTTCGCTTCCGCTCTGTGGAGTTTGCGCCTTTAGTTGAGCGAGCCTTGGATATTGTCCTGTATGTCCAGCAAATCAAGAAGCCCGACGCGGATCGGTTGCCCGGGTTTCATGACGCTCAGCTTCCTTCGCTACGCTTCAGGCTTTTGTCGCCAGCGCCTGTCTATCCGAAAATGGAAGAAGCGCTTCTAGGCGAGACTCTCGCCGAGTCGCTGGCCGAGCTTGGAGCGGACGATCCTTACGTGCGCGCCGCGCTCCAAGGGCAAACGCCCGAGGCTGCCGCGCGCCAAGCCATTGAGGGCACACAGCTCGCGAGCGTGGCGTTCAGGAAATCGCTCCTATCGGGCGGGGAGGGGGCCGTGGACGCCTCCAAGGACCCGCTGATCGTCTTCGTTCGGCGGCTCGTCCCTTATTTCCTTCAGGAGCAAAAGTGGTATGACGACCACGTGCATAGCATTGTGACGGCTGCTGGGCAAAAACTTGGCCAGGCGCGTTTTGCCGTCTATGGAAAAAGCGTTTACCCGGACGCGACGTTTACCCTTCGCCTGGCTTATGGAACGGTGAAGGGCTACCCCATGAACGGCACGATCGCTCCTCCATTCACCACTTTTTACGGACTCTATGACCGCGCCTACAGCTTCGGGCTGAAGCCTCCTTTTAATTTGCCTGAGCGATTTCTCCGCGCCAAAGATCGGCTGAAACTTTCGACCCCGTTTGATTTCGTCAACACGTGCGACATCATCGGTGGGAATTCCGGCTCTCCGGTCATCAACCGGCAGGCCAAAATTGTAGGATTGATCTTTGACGGAGATATCGAGAGCTTAGCCGGCGACTTCATTTATGACGGGAAGCAAAATCGCGCCGTGGCCGTGGATACGACCGCCATTATCGAAGCTCTGCGCAAGGTCTATCACGCGGCGCCGCTCGCTGACGAGCTGGAAGGTCAGCCGAGGACTTCCCGCACGCCCGCCGGTGGCCCATCGGGGCGGCGCTGAGCAAAAACCACGCATCCCAGCACGCGGCGAGTTCTCGAAGAATGAAAACCCGCCGAATTTGTGGGAAACAAACCCCTGCGCCCTCAGCCCACATCGGTTGCCGGCTTCGAGATTTGTCCGTATAATCAATCTTGGCTTGGCAACGGGTAACGCACTCCATTCGACCCGTCATGTATCTGCTCTATAGCTTTCTGTTCAGTGCGGGGCTCATCCTGACCGCCCCGTATTACCTCTGGCGACACCGAGGCCAGTTCGGGGGGCGGGCGTGGCGCGAACGCCTGGGTTTTCTGCCCTTGGAGGGGAATTCTCGGGCCGCCGGAGGCATCTGGGTCCACGCCGTCTCTGTCGGAGAGACGTTGAGTGCAGTGCCTTTGGTTCAGGAATTGGCACGAGTTTTTCCAGGGCGTCCCATTTTCATGAGCCACGTGACTCCGGCCGGGCGGGAGCTAGGCGAGAAGCGGCTTCCGAATGTGGCGGCGCGCTTCTACATGCCCCTCGACTGGGCGTGGGCGGTACGCCGCGCGGTGAGGGCGATTCGGCCCGCCGTGCTGATCATTGTGGAAACCGAGATCTGGCCCAATCTGCTGCGCGCGGTCAAAGAGAACGGAGGCCGGGTCGCCGTCGTGAACGCGCGGATTTCAGATCGGTCATTTCCACGTTATCTCCGGGCGCGGCCGTTTATGAGAAGAATCTTGAATGGCGTTGACCGTTTGTGCGCTCAGTCGGAAGTTGATGCAGAGCGATTGCGCCAGATCGGCGCTCCGCCCGAGCGAGTTGTAGTCACCGGCAACCTTAAGTTTGACGCCTCAGCCTCCCCGCCGAGTCCTTGGGTGCCGCAACTGCGCGAATGGCTGACGAGGTGGGAGCGCGGGCCCGTGTGGGTGGCCGCGAGCACGATGGCGGGTGAAGAGCCTCTCGTGCTCGGCGCGTGGCGGGCCGTTCACCAGCGTCACCCGCGGGCGCTCATGATCCTTGCGCCGCGTCACCCGGCGCGCTTCGATGTAGTGGCACGGTTGCTGGCTGATTCAGGAATCAAAGCGGTCCGGCGCACTTCGCTCAATGGACGCCCGAATGAAATGGGGCGCCAGATCGAATCGGCTGAGGTCTTGCTGCTGGACACGATGGGCGAGCTGGCAGGAACGTTTGATCTGGCCGATGTCGTTTTCATGGGAGGAACCCTGGTGCCTACCGGCGGCCACAACCTGATTGAGCCGGCCGTTGCCGGCAAGGCGACGCTCTTCGGCCCTCACATGGAGAATTTCCGTGACGTGGCGTCGCTGTTTCTGGGCGCCGGGGCGGCGCTTCAAGTGCCCAACGCGGAGGCTCTCGCGCCCGCTCTGTTACGCTTGCTCGATCATCCGTCCGAGCGGCGCGAACTAGGCGAGCGGGCGCGACAAGTGCTGGAGCAGCAACGCGGCGCTGTCCGACGGACGCTTGAGCAGCTCGGGCCGTGGCTCGATTCACCGCCCACCCCAAGCGGAACCGTTTGATCATGGAGCCCTGATGAACCGATGGTTGACGCCTCTCGCAACCGGCTTCGGAGGCGCCGTTAAGCTCCGCGAGCAGGCGTACAGCGGAGGCTGGATGAGGGCGCGGCGGCTCAAACGGCCGGTGATAAGCGTTGGAAATCTGACCGTGGGAGGGACGGGGAAAACACCGATCGTCGTTCTTGTCGCGGAACTGCTGATCAAAAACGGCCTGCGGCCATCCATTCTGACGCGAGGCTACGGCCGCCGGAGCCATGCCTTGATGACCATCGAACCCGCAGATCGGCGCCAAGCTGATCCGCGCCAGGTTGGCGATGAGCCCGCGCTGATGGCTCAGAAGCTGCCCGAAACGCCGATTTTGGTCTCGCGCGAGCGGTTTTGCGCCGGCACGATAGCCGAGGAGATGTTCGGCGTCAACGCGCACATCCTCGACGATGGTTTCCAACATTGGGCGCTCGCCCGTGACTTAGATATCGTTTTGATGGATTTGACTCAGCCCCTCGGCAACGACGCCCTGCTTCCGGCGGGCAGGCTGCGCGAGCCGATTTCCGCGCTCCGCCGCGCCGGCGCGCTCTTGCTGACTCGGGCCGAGCTAACCGACGGTTTGCCTGCCGAACGCCTGGCCCGCCAAATGAATCCGGTGGCTCCGATCTTCCATTCGACGCTCAAACTCGCCGCGCTCAGCGAAGTCGCCACGAAGAGAGTTCTCGCGCCTTCGGCGCTCGAAGGCAAACCCGTCTTCGCCTTCTGCGGGCTGGGCAATCCTACGAGCTTTTTTGCTAGCCTCCACCATTGGGGCTTTAAGGTAGCGGGTCAAAAGACTTTCCGCGACCATCACATTTATTCGGAGCGAGGGCTCATGGCGGTGTCACGGATGGCCGTCGAAGCGAAGGCGGAAGCCTGCGTGACGACTGAGAAAGATGCCATGAACTTTCCGGGCGGCGCGGCGGAGCGAAGCCCATTGCCTATTTTTTGTTGCGCCATTCGGGCGGAGGTGCGCGAGGCAGCCTGTTTTGAAGGATTGCTGTTGCGCGTGGCGCGCGGGGAGGAGAGTCGCGCGTGATCCTGCGAACCGATGAGCTTGCAGAGGCTCGCAAAATTCTTGTCCGGGCGACAAACTGGGTGGGAGACGCCGTGATGTCATTGCCGGCGTTGGAGGCGCTACGGCGTCGCTTCCCTGCCGCCGAAATCGTTCTGCTGACCAAGCCTTGGGTGGGTGAACTCTATTGGCATTCTCCGGCCGTGAATCGCCTGATCATTTACAACCCGGAGAAAGAGCATCGAGGCTGGCAGGGCTTTCGGAGGCTGATTGCGGAGCTTCGTTCGGAGCAGTTCGATGCGGCCGTACTGCTCCAAAACGCCTTCCAAGCCGCCTGGATGGCGCATCGGGCTCGCATTCCGCTTCGGATCGGCTATGCGACCGACGGCCGCGCTCTATTGCTGACGCACCCGGTCGAAATTCCACCCGCCGGCCACTACGGGCACCAGAGCAATTATTATTGGCAGTTGTTATACCGCGCCGGCCTCGCTGAACGGCCCGCGCCCATTGAGCGCATCCGGCTGGCGGTTCAGCCCTCGGAAAAAACCTGGGCCGCGAAGCATCTGCGCGGCATGGGCCTAGCCGGGCCTCGCTTTTTTGTCGGTCTCCACCCGGGAGCGAGTTTCGGCCCCGCAAAGCAATGGCTGCCCGAACGCTTTGCGGACCTGGCCGATAGGCTGATTGGAGCGCTCCACGCCGATGTGTTAATCTTTGGCTCGCCCGCGGAGCGACCTCTGGCGGAAGCGGTGGCCCAAGCGATGCGGCACACGCCGGTGATTCTGGCGGGCGAAACCTCGCTGCGTCAGTGGATGGCCCTCCTGTCACAGTGTCGCCTGGTGATTAGCAACGATTCGGGAGCGATGCACTTGGCGGCAGCGCTGGGCGTCGCGGTGGTGGCGATTTTTGGCTCGACCGATGCTGGCGCTACGGGACCTCTGAGCGCGCGCGCCCGAGTGGTGCAGTATCGGGTAGATTGCAGTCCCTGCGGACACCGGGTGTGCCCGATTGATTTTCGGTGCATGCGGGGGGTGACGGTCGAGCACGCACACCGCGTGGCGCTGGGTCTCGTCAAGGAGTTTGGCGTCACCCATGACGATGCGTCGGAAGGATAAGCCGCGGCGCCGCCGGCTGCGAGGCGGCCGGGGCGCGCAGCTTTCTCCGGGATGGAGATAAACGCTCAAGACCGCACTCAATTGCTCGCCGTGATCGAGCGCCTCCCCCGCCAGGGCTTGGTGGTCTTGGGCGACCTGGTGGCGGATGAGTTTGTTTACGGCGAGATCGCCCGAGTGTCGCGCGAGGCGCCGGTGCTGATCCTCAAGCAGCGCGAGCGCCAAATCGTTCCGGGCGGCGGCGGTAATGCGGCCAACAACCTGAGCGACCTTGGCGTCAAAACCGTTCCTGTCGGTCTTATCGGTGATGACGATGAGGGTGAAGCGCTGCTGCGATACTTTCGACAGAAAGGCGTGACCACAAGCCTCGTTCTGCGCGTGCCCGGCTACCGGACACCCACCAAGTGTCGGATTCTGGGTGGTCTGGCTCATTGGCAGAGACAACAAATAGTCCGTGTGGACCGCGAGCCCATCGCGCCACCCTCGGGGGCGATTCGAACCCAACTTGCCAGCCTGGCCGCCAGGGCGCTCGGCTCGGCAAGCGGGGCGCTGATCTCAGATTATGGTTACGGAGCAGCCGGCCCCAGCGAGGCCGCGGCCCTGCGTCGCAAGATCGCCCGGCGCTCGATTCCGCTGACGGTCGATTCGCGGTTCAATCTAGAGTCCTATCGCGGACTCACGGCGGCCACACCGAACGAGCCGGAAATTGAGGCGATGGAGCAAGAGCACATCGGCAATGACGTCGCCTTGCTGGAGCGCCTGAGCAGAAAGATTATCCGGCGACAGCGCTTCCAGGCTCTCCTGGTTACGCGCGGTCGCGATGGCATGGTGCTGTTTGAACCGCGCCGCCCGCCGCGCGCCCTTCCCATTTTTGGCGCCGATCAGGCCGTGGACGTGACGGGCGCCGGAGACACGGTCATTGCGACTTTCACCGCCGCGCTGGCCGCCGGCGCGGATTTTGTTCGCGCTGCCATGCTCGCCAACTGCGCCGGCGGACTCGTGGTTATGAAGCGCGGCACCGCCACGGTGACGGCGCGGGAGCTTAGAGAAGCGGTGAGGAACCAGTGAACCTGAAAGTCATTCCGCGCGCTGAAGCAGCCGGCCTCGGCGAGCGACTGCGCCGCCAGGGACAGCGGATCATCTTTGCCAATGGCTGTTTTGATCTGCTTCACGTGGGGCATGTCCGCTACCTCGAGGCCGCGCGCCGACTCGGAGATGCGCTGGTGGTGGGGATTAACGGGGACGATTCAGCACGCAAACTCAAAGGCCGCGGCCGGCCGCTGCTGTCCGCCGCAGCCCGCGCCGAGTTGGTGGCCGCGCTCGGCGCCGTCACTTACGTCGTTATTTTTGACGAACTCACCGCCGAAGGACTCCTCCGTGATTTGCGCCCTCATATCCACTGCAAAGGGACGGATTATTCGAAGGAGAGCGTCCCGGAGCGTGGGGTGCTCAACAGTTGGGGCGGGGAAATTGTGATCGCCGGCGACGCCAAATCACACTCAACCAGCGATCTGATTGCCCGCATCGCGGCGGCTGAGAGCCGGTGAGCCATTGCCCGATCCGAATTCGGGCTCGAGCGCTCGGCCCTCAACTTCGCTCGGAATAGGCTCGTGACCCTGCGCCGTCTATTGGTGATTCGATTAAGCTCGATCGGCGACGTTGTCCACACGCTTCCCGCCGTTGCGGCGCTGGGACGCTGCTTCCCAGAGACTGAGATTCATTGGGCAATCGAGCAGCGATACTCCACACTGCTGGACGGCAATCCCTACGTACGACGCCGGGTCGAATTCGACACGCTCGGCACCCGGGCGAGGGCGCACCGGGGGCAGTGGGTGACGGGCTTGATTGGCATGGCAAGGCGAACGCGGGAATTCCAGTACGACGCGGCACTCGATTTTCAGGGACTGATCAAAACCAGCCTGCTGGCTCGGCTGAGCCGCTCAAGCGCGCGCATCGGTTTCGCCAAACGATGGCTGCGCGAGCCCGCAGCGGCTATCTTTTATACCGACCGCGTGGCGCCTGAAGGCCGGCGTCATGTCGTGGATCTCAACTTGGCGCTGGCGGAGAGGCTTGGGGCGACGCCTGAACCGTGGGAATTTCCGCTGCCGAAAAACGCCGAGGATGAGTCGCTGATTGAGAAGCGGCTGGAGACACTCCATGGGCGCGAATTTGTCATCGTCAACCCAGGCGGCGGGTGGAAGGCAAAACGGTGGCCTCCGGAATGCTACGCCGCGTTGATTGAGCGGCTTGAAACGGAATTTCCCGTCAAGGTCTTTTTGACCGGCTCCCCTGCAGAGGAGCCCCTGATCCGGAAAATTTTGGCGGACGCGTCAAGCGCGAAGGCAGAATACTTCCCTTCCACCCTTCGCCAATTCATTGCGCTGGCTCGTCGCGGACGATTGTTTGTGGGGGGTGACACAGGCCCGATGCACCTCGCCGCAGCGGTCTCAACTCCCATCGTCGCCATCTTTGACGCCGCGGACCCGTTGAATACGGTGGAACGCAACGGGCCCTTTAACGCCGCCGACATCACGGTGACCAGCTCCTCTCGGTTTCAAGAAGTCCGCCGCGGGAAGCACCTTCATTACCTCAACGGCGTGACCGTGGATGCAGTTCTCGCGGCGATCCGCGAGCGATGGAAGAAGGCTTATGGATGACCGTTACCGAACGAGGATGGCGCGCTGGAGAGTTCCGCTGGGGTTGGGGCTGGGGGGGCTTTACTTGGTTTTTGCCCAGCCCACGCTCGGCCTTCTAGCAGGGGGATCGTTGATAGGTCTCGCCGGCCTCGGCCTGCGCGCCTACGCCGCGGGCTGCCTCGACAAGAACGAGCGGCTGGCGGTGGACGGCCCGTACGCCCACACGCGCAACCCGCTCTATCTGGGAAGTTTTTTGATCGGTGTGGGAATGATTGTGGCCGGACGGACCTGGCTCTTGGGCGTGGTCTTCCTCGTCTTCTTCGCGACGGTTTACATTCCGGTCATGCAGCGCGAGGCTGATGACCTCCGTCGCCGGTTCGGCGGCGCTTACCAGCAATATGCGGCGCGAGTGCCACTGCTGCTTCCGGCGGGCGGACAAAAGATGCAAGGGGGTGCACGCTTCCGCTGGTCTCGCTACTTCAAGAACCGGGAATATGAGGCCGCGCTTGGATATGCCGGGGCGATATTGTTTCTGGCGATAAAAATCAAGCTGCGATAAATTGATAGTCTTAGGCACCCTATGTTGGGGAGCCGCGCGTCGAAGAAAGTATGGCAAGGGTTCATCCATTCATAATCTGGGGGGTCGCCACGATCCTGGCCCTGGCCGTGCCCGCAGCTTGCTCGCTGGAGAAGCCGGTGTCGCTTCCCTTTGCCCGCGGTGAAACGCTCACTTACAACGTCACCTGGTCAATTTTTCCAGCCGGGCAGGTGGTGGCGAAGGTGGAGAGCGGTGGGCTTCAACCGGCGCACAATTTTGTGGTCAAGACCACCGCCGACTCCACGGGGTTTGTTTCCCTGCTCTACAAGGTGCAAGACGTCTATGATTCTGTCTTCAACCCTCGAACGCTTTGCGCGCAGCGCATTTCCAAGACCATTAACGAGGGACGGCGGCACAAGGTTACCCACATTGTCTTTGACGCTTCCCGTCACCTCGCCCTGCTCGACGAGCGCAATCTGGACAAACCCAAGGACCCTGTCTCGCGCAAGACTCACGCCATCCCCGCCTGCGTTGAAGATGTTGTCTCAGCGTTCTATTACCTCCGCGCCCAGCCGATGAAGGTCGGCAAGAAGATCCAGCTTGCCGTCAACGACGGCTCAAAGACCAAAGAGGTCACCGCGACGGTGGAGGACCTCGAGCCCGTGCAGACGCCGCTTGGAACGTTCCAAGCCTTTCGAGTTGAGCCCACCGTCTTTGGCGATCTTTACAAGCGAAAGGGGCGCATGGTGATCTGGTTCAGCGACGACCAACGTCGCCTGCCGTTGCGGATAAAGGCGATGATTTCCGTCGGCGCCATCACCGGTACGCTGAGTTCTTACATTCCCGGGGTGGTGAGCGCCCCACCAGCTCGGTAGCCAGCTCAGCCTGCGTTGATTTTTCAGACGAGCCGGTACTTTTCCGCGAGAAGACGCTGGAAGCGAGGGCGGTAAATCAAATCGAAGGTCCGCTCCTTGCCCGGGAAAAGCGTCAGCGCGAACCGGCGGGTGGCGGCGATCATTTCCGACGCTTCCTCGATGGGTAAATCGCACTGCGCCAGGGTGCTCATCACCAGATTGACCACAATTTGGAGCCGTCGAACTTTGCGGCTTTCCTCCAAGATCTCCGCCTCGGTGGCCATCGCGCCTCCTTCTCCGCGGCACCCAAACCCTTTCCTGCCGTCGGTGATTATTATAGGCTGAAGCTGCCCGACGTGTCCTATGAAAGGAGGGCGCGCCCTCTCAACAATGATTGAAAGAATGAAGCTGGACCCGTTGTAGCCCGGATGACTTGGGCTTACGTCTTCGCCGCGGCGGTGCCGTTCGGCGCGCAAATCTCCCCTCGTGTCTATCGGGCGTTGTGCCCGCCGTGGGCCGGCCCCGCCCTTGCTGTCGCGCCGCACGCGGCCACCTCCTGGTAACAACCTACCTTAACTCTATCCGCGCTCAGGCGCGCCGTGATCGCGCCGTCGAGCAGGGTAGAAAAAACTCTGCCCCCTTTGCTCGGAACGTCGTCGGCAAGCTGGGTGCGGAGCCTGCACGGCGTCTCGCCTCCCCGATCCACAAGGAAAACTCTTGGAATCGCGGAAGCAACCGAAAGCAACGAGCGGCTTCCCACCCACAACTCGTCGTTCCGTCCCTGGTCTGAAAAAGCCATCTCGTCCGCGGCCTTCTGAGTGACGTTGCTAAGCAAGAAAGCCTTTTCGTTCCCCCGCGTTAGGACGAGGCCCAGTGCCTCGTCGTTGCCTCGGCGCGACGGACCGCTGCGCTGCGGCGCTCCCGTCAACTCAATCGTTTCCCCGTCCCGATGCAACACCTCACCCGGCCTCAAATCTTGAATCCTGATTTGCTGACGGCGAGCCAGCCTTAGCAGATCGTCCTCCGCCGATGACGTCGGCCAAAAATTGAGCCATAGTTCACGCGGATCGAAGTTCTTGACCACCGCCGCCATGCCATGGAGCGCTCCGGCGGCGGCATCGTTCGCCACGAGGATGTTGATCCGCTTCAACCCGCGCGACCAAAGATACGGCGAAACGATCTCTTCGCCCGGATCCCATCGCCCCTGATAGTCAGTTGCCTCTGCCCATCCTGACGGGTTCCCGCAGGCGCCGATCAGCAGCGTCGTCCGGTCCGGCAGGACGGCCAACGTCGCCTCGCCGTTTCCGCAGTCGAGGGCCGTCACTTCCAGAACTCCCTTGGGGATTTGAGGCCGGAACGGATACCAAGCGACCAGGGTTGCCGAAACCCCGAAAGCCACGCTCGCAGCGCAGAAAATCCTTCGGTGACGATCGAGGGCCCAAGCCGCCAGCAGCAGCGAGCCCGCAAAGGCCAAGCCGACCCAGAGCGGCGGCCCGGGCACGCGATAGGCTAGCCAGGAAGGCCACCGCGGGACCTTGGTCAGCGCGAAAAGGACTGCCACGATGCCCGCTAGCACCTTCGCAGGCCACACCGCCAGCACCGGAACCGTAGCCGCCAGGATGACCGTGGGAATGGCCGTCGCCAGCAGCACCGTCATCACCGGAATAGCCAGCGCATTGAGCGCGATGCCGGCAAAGGTAATCCAGTGGAACAGCTCAGCCATGGGCATGAGCAAACCGATCTGCAAAGCGGCGGAAAAGACCGTCAACTCGAGGATCCACAAAGCCACCCGCGTCGGCCCGACCGTCGCAGCCTGCGCTAACGCCGGATGACGGTCGAAAAAGGCGAACTTTTCACTGAGGCGGTTCCTCAGCCGAAGCAGCTTCTGGCGAAGCCTTTCCGGCCGATCTGCCACCATGCCCCGGAAGGCCGAATCATCGAGCCAGACGAGGGCCTTTCGGTATGGCTCGACGGTGCGGTCGAGGATCGGAACTACCAGCCCAAAGATCAAGAGCGCGGCTGCAAACGAGAGCTGAAAGCCGGCCTCAAACAACCACGCCGGCCGCCACACGAGCAGCGCGAGCGCCGCCAAGCCGACGGCATTCAGCCCTTCCCGCTCGCGGTAGAGGTAGCGGGCTAGAAGATAGGCGCCGATCATCAGCGTGGCGCGCAGTGTAGCCGCCCGCTGCTCGACCAGCAGGGCATAGGCTGCTAGAAACAACGCTACCCCGAGGTAGCGCCATCCTTCTCGCACGCGCAGCCAGCGCAGGAGGGCGAGCGCCAGCGCGGCTAGCAACCCGACGTGCAGTCCAGCGATGACAAGCAGGTGGTATAGTCCCGAGCGCCGGAAACTCTCGATTGTCTTTGAATCGAGCGCGGATCGGTCACCCAACAAGACGGCCTTCAGCACAGCGCCGTCACGGCCTTCGCTCGACCATGGCGGGTAAAGCCGGTCAATTGAAGCCAGCAGGCGTTGCCGCACCCGCTGGACAAGCCTTGCTCCGCGTGACAAGCCGTATCCGGGAAGCTCTTTGACCTCGAGTGGGTTCTTAATGTCGCCTTCCCAGCCGATGTCCTTAACGGATTCGAGCCACCAGCGGTAGTTGAAGGCTCCAGGGTTCTGATAGACGCGCGGACGATAGAACACGACCGGCGCTTCGATACGGTCGCCTGCTTCCAGGTGAAGAGCCTCAGCGGCAACCCAAGCGCGGGAGGTGGGTGGGACTTGCAGTCGCAACTGAACCTTCCCGCTAGCAGCTTGCAGCCGAGTGCCGCGCCGAACCTGTGTTACCCACGCGTCAAATTGAAAGCCGGAAGAAGTCCGAAGAGGAGACGTGGCCACCGTGGCGATGGTTTGGATCCTGTTCTCCCGGCCGGTTTTGCAAGCGGCGAGATTCCGGAGATGGTCCGGTGGAAAACGGAATGGGAAAAGGGCGGCGGCCACGCACCCGGCCAGAACGAATCCGACCGTCGTGAGTAGGCTAGGAAGTGCAACGCGCCCGACGCGATGCGCCAGCAAACCCGCCAGCAGTATTCCACAGGCCGCGAGGAGCAGCCAGCCCGCGGCGTCCAGCCCCAAGCGGATGGACTGCGCCAGCAAAATGCCGCCCGCCCAGGCCGCGGCAATGCCAAGCAGAGGAAAGCGCATTGATTACCTTATGGATCGAGCCAGCCGCGCGATGGACTCGATGTGGTAAGTCTGCGGAAAAAAATCAAACATTTCAACCGATTCAAGCCGGTAGCCTCGATGGAGGAGAAATCCGAGATCTCGAGCCCCGGTCGGGGGATGGCAAGAAACATACCGAATGCGGCGCGGCGCCAACATCGCCAAGCGTTCCAGAACGGGCGGTCCGGCGCCGGCTCGCGGCGGATCGAGCACCGCCAGGTCCGGCTCTGGACCTGCATACCGCCGGAGAAAGTCTTGCACGTTTTGGTTTGAGATGCGGAGGTTGCCGAGGCCCGCCGCCTGAGCGTTCCATCGGAGGTCCTCCGCCGCAGCCATTTGCGACTCTACCGCCCGCACTTCTGAAAATCTTTTGGCCAGAGGCAAGCTGAATAGCCCGACTCCCGCGTAAAGATCGAGCGCCACCTGGCCGCCCTCGCCCGCCGATACCGCCGTCACCAGGTCTGAGATTAGAAAGCGTGACGCCTGAAAGAACGCTCCGGGGCTGATGCGATATTCAAACTCCCCGACGCGATAGCGTATCGCGCCCTCCCCGGCCAGCCAGCGTGACTCACCCGCTTCGACGACGATGCCGATTGCCCCGCCCATGCGCGAGAGCAAATCCTCCGCCAGGTCTGTCGCCTGGCGCGTGACCGCGGCGCCCCGGAGCAAAATCCGCACGCGCTCATCGCGGTCATCGGCGAACAACTGAATCTCGTTGTAATCGCCAAGCCGGGAACGCACTGCGAACTCGTTAAGCTGCGCGACTGTGCCGTTCAAACGAGGCGAAAGAATCGCACAGTGCTCGATCGGAACGAGCCGGTGGGACTCGGCTTCAAAAAAGCCGAGCGCAGTCCCACCCGAGGAGTTGCGCCCCACTTTGAGCTCGGCCTGATTCCGATAATGCCACGGCTCGGCCTGATGCACCGCAATCTGCCCCTCCCAGGAGATTTTTCCGATTCGGCGCAGAGTTTCTCGAAGGATTTTCGTCTTCCAGGTGATTTGATCCTGCCCTTTCAAATGCTGATAATGGCAGCCTCCACAGACGCCAAAATAAGGACAAGGAGGTTCGACGCGCCCGGGCGCCTTAGAGAGGATCCGGACGGGACGGGCGCGCAGCACGCCCTTAGCGGCGCGAAATGATTCGACCTCGGCTCGCTCGCCCGGCAACACGCCGGATGCCAGAACGGTTCGGCCCTGCGAGTAGGCGAGCGCCGCACCCCCATAGACCAGCTTGTGGGGCGTAATCTCGAAGGTCATCGGAGCGGCAGGCATCGGCAAGCCAGGGTATTTTGATCCTTTTGAGGACGTCATCGAAGTGGCCGCGTCAGCGGCCGCTCGCTCCTCAAAGATAAAACAGGCTGAGTCGCGGGACCCGATAGCATTCAAAGAGCCGTTTTTTGAGATATTGCCGCTCCAACGCGTCAATCTGGGCGCTGGTCATTTTCCGGCGCACCGCCGCGAGTTCACGGTCAACTTCCGACCGCAGGCTGGCAAGCAGCTCGGTCGAGGAACCCCGCGTCATCGCTGCCACCAATTTATCTTCGATAGCCGTCAGGCGTCGCTCGAGCTCTTCGAGATCGTTTGCCGGCTGCGCTTGATGGTCTGCCGCGATTTTGTCGAGTGCGCGGCCGCAGTCGGCAAGGTCGTCAGCCAGAACCGCCTGGCCGCTCGCGCGCGCCGCGCGGGCGGCGGATTCGATGGCCTGCGCGTTGCGCCGCAGAAATTCCAGCAGCATTTCGGGAGGAAACTCAGGCTCCGTCTCCTTCCGAAGCGCGCCTCGCGCGCCTCCTTGCACCACAACAGCGCGCATTTCCGCGGCTGCCAGCAACACTTCCTGCGAGCAGTAAGCGAGGCCGTTGATTTTTTGGACCCTTCTCGGCTTTCCGGCGAATTTCTGGAATGAGCGGTCGATCCCGGCGAGAGCGGCCTCGAGAGGAATCTCCGCCTCCTTCCACGCCTCAATCAGCGCCCAATCGAGCGTCGAGAGGAGCGAGGGGGTGCCCCGGCAGCGGCGGAAGCGCTCCTCAATTTCGGTGAAATAGTTAAAATAATTTTCCAAACCTTGCGCGCTCTTTGTCTTTTTGAAGCAGCGCCGACCCGCTCAGTCCTGTTTTTGCCGGCTGGCGGAAAGATTGCGCTCCCAAATTAGCCGCAGCCCTTCGAGCGTCAGTGCGGAATCCACCGGCGGCTTAAATTTGGATGCGCTCGCGACAAGCGCCGCTTGCCCACCCGTCGCCACAATGCGTGTTTTTGGCCCGAGCGCCGCCACTAGCCGGTCCAGCAGCCCGTCCACCATGCCCACGGCGCCGTAAAACAGCCCCGACTGCATGCTCGAAACCGTGTTGGTGCCGATGACACGCCCTGGATCG